>NZ_QTVH01000002.1:0-201122 GCF_003435975.1 Clostridium sp. AF36-4
AAAGGAGAATAATCCATTACCCTCAAAAGAGGATAATTGGATTATACGTGACAAAGAATGATTTACACGGTAACATTTAATCCTTCCTTAGACTACACCATTCATGTGGAGAATTTTGAACTCGGCAAAGTAAACCGCACGGTGCAGGAAGATATTTATGCCGGAGGAAAAGGAATTAATGTATCTATGGTGCTCAAAAACCTGGGATATGAAACGACGGCATTTGGTTTCCTTTCCGGATTTACCGGACAGGAGATTGAGCGGCTTCTGAAAGAAAAGGGAATCTCAACCGAATTTATTCATATTGAAAATGGAACTTCGAGAATTAACCTTAAGATTCGTTCCGATGTGGAAAGCGAAATCAATGGAATGGGACCAGTGATTCGGAAGGAAGATTTGGAATTGTTGTATGAGCAGCTGGATACATTGAAAGACGACGATGTGCTTGTTCTTGCGGGAAGCATACCTTCCGGAATGCCGCAGTCGATTTACAGAGATATCATGTCAAGGCTTCAGAGCAAGCGGATTAAAATTGCTGTGGATGCGACAAAGGATCTTTTGATGAATGTGCTTGCGTATCATCCATTCGTGATAAAGCCAAATAATCACGAGCTTTCGGAAATTTTTGATATCATGATTGACAGTAAAGAAAAAGCGGTTGTATATGCAAAGGAATTGCAGAAAAAGGGAGCACAGAATGTCATTGTTTCCATGGCTGGGGAAGGCGCTGTATTTGTTGGCAGTGATGGCAGCGTATTTACCAGTGAGGCACCGCATGGTGTTGTGAAAAATTCAGTGGGAGCAGGAGATTCGATGGTAGCCGGGTTTCTTGCCGGGTATTTAGCCAAAGGCGATTATGCGGAAGCCTTTAAAATGGGACTTTGCACGGGAAGCGCAAGCGCATTTTCAGACCAGTTGGCAACGAGAGAAGAAGTGGAGCAGGTACGACGTTCACATATATTTGATTTTTAAGAAAGGAGAATTAGTATGAAAATTATTGATTTATTAGATGACAGAAGCATTTTGCTGGATGGTAGAGTGGCAGACAAAAAGGCAGCACTTGACCAAATGGTGGAACTGATGGATGCGAGCGGAAAGTTGAGGGACAAAGAGACGTATCGTCAGGGTGTGTATGCAAGAGAACAGGAAGGAAGCACTGGTATTGGTGAGGGAATTGCTATTCCGCATTGCAAATCGGATGCGGTTATCAAACCGGGACTTGCAGCTATGGTTGTAAAAGATGGGGTTGAATTTGAATCGTTAGATGGACAACCGGCACATTTGTTTTTCCTGATTGCGGCACCAAACACAGAAGATAATGTGCACTTGGATGTGCTGAGTCGTTTGTCAGTTCTTCTGATGGATGAAGATTTTACCAATAAACTTCGTCAGGCAACGAGTGTTTCTGAATTTAAACAGATTATTGAAGAGGCAGAAAAAGGTTCGGAAAATGAGAATGATACTGTTGTAGAACAGTCGAATTCCGAACACTATATTGTGGCAGTGACCGGATGTCCTACGGGAATTGCACACACCTATATGGCGGCAGAGGCACTTGAGAAAAAGGCGAAAGAATTAGGTTACTCGATTAAGGTAGAGACAAGAGGAGCCGGCGGTGCAAAAAATGTATTGACGACAGATGAAATTGAGCGTGCCGATGGTATTATCGTAGCGGCAGACACGCAGGTGCCGATGGATCGTTTTCAGGGAAAACCAACCGTTGTTACTAAGGTTGCCGATGGAATTAATAAACCGGAAGAATTGCTTCGTGAAATCGTAGACGGAAAAGCACCGTTATATGAGGGCGGCGGAGAAACTGCTCCGAAAGAAGAAGCAGCGGAAAAAGAGGGTATTGGACATGCGACCTATAAGCATCTGATGAGTGGTGTTTCACACATGCTTCCATTTGTAATTGGTGGCGGTATTATGATAGCTATTGCATTTTTGATTGATACACTTTGTGGCTATGGTGGTACCGGTGGTGGAAATTTTGGCACATGTACACCATTATCCGCATTGTTTAAGTATATTGGCGATTTTTCCATGGGACTTATGGTTCCGGTATTGGCCGGATATATTGCCTATTCAATTGCAGACAGACCGGGACTTGCTGTTGGTTTTACCGGTGGTTTGTTAGCAGCAAATGGAAATGCAGTCCTGGCGAAATATGTATTTGCCAATGAAAGTCTTGGTGGATTTTCAAAATTCATTTCAAATTTTGCTTTTGTTGGAGAAAATGGTGGGAATACCGTATCCGGATTCCTTGGTGGTATTGCAGCCGGCTTTGTGGCAGGATTTATCGTTTTAGGACTAAAGAAATTGTGCAGTAAATTGCCGGATTCCTTGGAAGGAATTAAACCGACACTGATTTATCCGCTCGTTGGTATTTTCCTGATTGGTATATTGATGACAATGGTATTTAATCCACTGATTGGTTTGATTAATACAGGACTTAGCAATATGCTGACAAGCATTTCCGATGCCGGTATGATTACAGTTCTTGGTTTGATTCTTGGTGCTATGATGGCGATTGATATGGGAGGTCCGATTAACAAGGCAGCTTATGTATTTGGCTCCGGTATGTTAGCAACCGCATCGCAGATGATGGCACAGGGAGCACAGGCTTCTGACCCGGCAGTTCAGGCATGTTATATGGCAATGGCTTCCATCATGGTAGGTGGTATGGTTCCACCGGTTGGTATTGCAGCAGCCTGCAAATTGTTCCCTCGGAAATTTACAAAAGCAGAGCAGGGTTCCGCCGTTTCCAACATTGTAATGGGATGCTCGTTTATTACCGAAGGCGCAATTCCATTTGCAGCATCTGACCCACTGCATGTCATTCCGTGTACAATGGCTGGTGCCGGTGTGGCAGGTTTGTTATCCGCCCTCTTTGGATGTACCTTAATGGCTCCGCATGGTGGTGTGTTCGTATTCGCTACCGTTGGACAGCCGTTATTATATATTGTCGCATGGCTGGTTGGTTCCGCTGTGACGGCAGTGATGTTAGGATTTATCAAAAAGGATGCGAAAGCATAAGTAAAAGGAGGAAATGAAGATGAAAGAGTTTAAGTATGTAATTAAAGATGAGCAGGGGATTCACGCAAGACCGGCAGGAATGTTTGTAAAAGAGGCAGCAGCCTTTTCAAGCAAAGTAACAATTAGTAAAGATGGCAAAGAAGTGGATGCCAAAAGAATCCTTGGTGTTATGGGACTTGGCGTAAAGAAAGACCAGGAAATTGTACTGAGAGCAGATGGTGATGATGAAGACGCAGCAATTGAAAAATTGAGCGCATTTTTACAGGAAAATCTGTAATGTGTTAAGGTAATTGTTAGATACCTTAGATTGGAGGTACTATGATTGTATTGGATGGAAAAAGTGTTTTTGGTGGAATCGCAATCGGAAAAATCGCCCTTTTTGAAAAGGGCGATGACCCGGTAAAACGTAAGACAATTGAAGATACAAATGAGGAAATCAAACGCTTTGAGAATGCAAAAGAAAAAGCAAAAGAGGAATTAAAGGCACTGTATGAGAAGGCACTCCTAGAAGTAGGAGAAGCCAACGCCATGATTTTTGATGTACATCAGATGATGTTGGATGATTTGGATTATATCGAATCTATCCGCAATATGATTGAGACACAAAAGGTAAATGCAGAGTTCGCAGTGGCAACGACAGGAGACAATTTTGCTGCGATGTTTTCCGGTATGGATGACGCTTACATGAAAGAGCGTGCAGCGGATGTAAAAGATATTTCCAATCGTGTGATTCGTGTTTTAATGGGAAAGCAGAGCGGTGGAATAACCGGAAATGAGCCGGTGATTCTTGTGGCAGAGGATTTGGCACCAAGTGAGACGGTACAGCTTGATAAAAGTCTTGTCCTTTCGTTTGTTACAAAACACGGTTCGACCAATTCCCACACAGCAATTCTAGCCCGTACAATGAATATTCCGGCATTAATCGGCGTGGATTTTCCGGGAGATATTTCCGGTAAAATGGCAATTGTTGATGGATTTGACGGAAAGGTTTACATTGAACCGGATGAAGAAACACTTGAACGCTATCAGAAACAGAAGGAAGAAGAAGAAAAGAAACAGAAACTTCTTCTGGAACTGAAAGGCAAAGAGACTATTACAAAGGGTGGAAAGAAAATCAATCTGTATGCCAACATTGGCGGTGTATCGGATGTTGCCGAGGTGCTGGCAAACGATGCCAATGGAATTGGTTTGTTCCGCAGTGAGTTTTTGTATCTGCAAAGCGAGACATTTCCAACGGAAGAAGAGCAGTTTCGGGCTTATAAGACAGTTGTAGAAACGATGGCCGGTAAAAAAGTAATCGTAAGAACATTGGATATTGGGGCGGACAAACAGGTAGATTATTTCGGTTTAGACAAAGAAGACAATCCGGCACTTGGATATCGTGCGATCCGTATCTGCTTAAAGCAACCGGATATTTTCCGCACACAGCTTCGTGCCATTTACCGTGCGAGCCACTATGGTACATTATCGATTATGTTTCCGATGATTATTTCAGTCGATGAAGTGCGAGTGATTAAACGAATTGTAAATGAAGTCAAGAGCGAACTTGATGAGCAGGAAATTCCGTATGGAACAGTAGAACTGGGAATCATGATTGAGACGCCGGCAGCGGTAATGATTAGCGATTTACTTGCTAAAGAAGTTGATTTTTTCAGCATTGGAACCAATGATCTGACTCAGTATACGTTAGCAATTGACAGGCAGAATCCGAAATTGGACGACTTTTATAATTCTCACCATGAAGCAGTTCTCCGCATGATCCGTATGGTCGTTGAAAATGGACATAAAGAGGGATGCTGGGTTGGTATTTGCGGAGAACTTGGAGCAGACACGTCCTTGACAGAAACATTTGTTTCAATGGGAATTGATGAGTTGTCCGTGAGTCCGTCGATGGTTTTAAAAGTTAGAGAAGCAGTCAGAAATATTGAAGATTAAAGAGAAAAAAGCCAATAAAAAAGTGCACGTTTTATTGTACACCTGTCTGTGATATCATCCTCTCATAAAATATGTGAGAGGATGATTGTTATGTTGAATGAATTTCATGATATGTTGATTTTAGCCTGTGGCTTTAGTGTGATTTTGGCGTATTTAATCTTTCTTCATTAATGAGGAAGAATACCAAGTGGATGTGCCTGAAGGACTTTTGTCTCATAGCCGTTTTTACTGTTTGTCAGCAAGTCAGAACGAGGTGTAACACGGCCTTTCTGAGTGAGCACGACGATTGTAGAACCACCGTACTCAAAGAATCCTTTTTCTTCTCCACGGGTTACGACTGTGCTTTGTTTGTGGTTTGAAATTTTGCCAACTAAGAGAGCACCGACTTCCATCTGAAGTACATCGCCAAATTCTTTTGAGCGAATCACTGTGTATTCGCGCGTGTTTTCTTTATAAATTGGAAGGTAATCGTTGGCAATCGGATTTACCGTGTGGAAAGTTCCGTCGATGTGATAATTTTTCGACTGTTTCCCGGACACAGAGTAAAGATAGCGGTGATAATCTTCCACGGTTAAGCGGAGTACGTAGGCATACCCGCCACGGAAACGTTTTGCTAAGCGTGGACTGCGAAGCAGAGAACGCAGGGTGTATTCTGTATTTTTGATGGAAAATGTTGTGTTTTCCTGAATCGGATAAACCGTTGCCAGACAGTCACATGGACTGATAAGCACGTCAAGGTCTTCCGGAACAGGCCGGCAGTCCGGCTTAATTTTTCTGGTGAAAAAATCATTAAAAGAAGAGTAGTCACACTCTTCATAAATATCCATGTCAATTTCATTGCGCTCAATAAATTTAGGAATCAGCCATTTCGAGAGGGCAGACGAAAGATAGCGTCCGGCAAGTTTGGAAACCTGCGGCTGAATCAATGGTTTTAAGAGCATACGCCCCAAAATGTTGGTGTATAAAAAGGATAATAATTTATCCTGGTTTGTTATATTACTTACTTTTTTCCCTTGTAAATCAATGTAATCCATAAGTCCTCCTTATTATTCGACAAATAAAATGCAAACCATCACAGCGGTCACAAGTACCATCATGGCTGCAATTACACTGTTGCCCGGTTTTTTGAGTTTAAAATCAAGAACGTACAGGAAAGCAACTACGATGTGCATGATGGCAAGGAATAAAAGAAATGTTTCATGGCTGACCAATGGGTGAAACAAATATACAATTGGATAAATAATTGTAATTGTTGTAATTGGCAGACCACGATAGCCTTTTGCCTGGTCGGTTTCAGGATTGGTATGTTTTAATTCTTCCAATACATTAAAATAAGCAAGGCGGATTACACCACATAGAACAAACAAAATTTCAATTGCAATACCCCAGACAGAATTCAGACCCATCTGATAGGAAATGATAACCGGAGTTACTCCAAAGCACACCATGTCGCAGAGAGAGTCGATTTGAATGCCGAAAATTTCCATTTCTTTTGTCCGGTTTTTCATAGCACGTGCAATTTTTCCATCGAAAGTATCACAGGCGCCGGCAAGTGCCAGACATAAAATGGCAAACTTAAACTGACCGGTGCTGGCAAGTGCCATACCGCTTACGGAAAGCGCTACACCTATGTAGGTAACAATTACTGAATAATTATAAAATCCAATCATAAATATCCTCTTTTCTTTTACTCTGTTTTTTTACTTTTATCTGTGACAGTCAAATGTGTGATAAAGGAAACAATACCACTAACAATTACAAGGATGTAATAACTGAATCCGCGGCTGACAAGCAGCGAAGCGGTTGTCATAGCCGTTCCGTGGAAAATCGGGGTAAAGATACGCAGGTAAAGTCCCTCGCTGATTCCCATTCCACCCGGCAGTGGTAACATATCAACAGAAATGGATATGACTGCCTGTAAAATTGTAATAGTGAAGAAAGTCTCCGTATTCAGCCCAAAGCTTCGGTATACAACATAAGTAATCGCAAAAAGGAAGAAGCGCTGGATAAAAGAAATAATCGTTGTGTTAAAAATCGCAAGTTTATTTTCCTTTAAGAAGCGAGAGGCTCCCTTATAAGTTTCCATCGACTGCTCTAAGCGCTCGGTGCGGTTATTTTTCTCTTTCATCAGGTGAAGTTTCTTTAAGAGAGCAAATCCCTTGGTGATTAAATATTTTGCCGTGCCGGGCAGGAATACCAGTAAACTCATAAATAGTACACAGAATACGTTGAGTGCAATTCCTAAATAAAGAAAAAACTGAACGTCAACACTCAGCGATGTGATAAGATCCTGTCCGAATATGGCAACCGCCAATCCGATGAAAACAAGTACAAATTTATATTCAATCGTTACTAACATTAATATGATAGTAGCCGTTGGAATATCAATGTTTTGTTTTTTCATGTAGTAAATCTGCATCGGCTGTCCGCCTGTTGCTGACGGGGTGATACAGCTGTAGAAAAAACCTACAAAAGAATAACGGATGCAGTTAAATAAAGGAACTTTAATCTGCACGGTACTTAACAGGTATTTAATAATAACAGACTCACTGCACACATACACAATTACCAGAATAAAGCCAGCTAACAAAAATCCCGGTGCAATCTGGGAGAGTGTGTGTAAAATAACGCCAAAGTCCTGGTCTTTAAAAACAGCCCAGATGGTTAAACCAAGCAAAGCTACCAAAAATAGAGCGTTAAATAAATTTCTTTTAGTTTTTTTGCTCACGTGCTACTCCTTTTGTTCGAATCAATACATAAAGCAACCGCCGGTTTACCCAAGTGAAGATTAACTTTGGTGCGCGATACCAGCTAACTCTGCGTGTGAGAAGTGAAAGAACTTCTGCGAGCAGGATACCGGCAATGGCATCGGCAATATAATGCTGTTTAGTGAACTGTGTTGAAAGGACAACCAGCAGAGCAAAAATGCAGGAAAATGCACGGTACCAGGCAGGTACTTCTTTGCGTCCCCGGATGCCGGTGTAACAAAACCAGCTTACCAGACAGTGAATGGATGGAAACAGGTTTGTCGGCTGATCCAATCCGTATAAAAACTGAAGCAGAAAGACACTAAATCCTGTGCCTGTTACTTCCGGTCGTACATTTGTTGTTGGAAATACCATAAAAATAACTCCGCAGACAAGGCGGGAAATCATATCGGCTGCAACAAAACGATAAAACGTGTCCGGGTCATTCCGGTTAATTCTGGCAACCATAATATAATTCACAGTCCAGAACAGGAAACATCCAAAGTAGATGTGCATCCAGCCCGGAACAAGTGGTATTGCCTGATCCAAAGAAGTGGTAAGGTCATAATGATACCAGTCTGCACACATTACCATCGTTCCACTGTAAATAAGCATATTTAATCCAAAACAGGATAACAGTGGCAGGATGGCAAAAAGTGGACAAATTGGATCAAGGTACTTTTTCATCCATTGATACATAATCATATCCTCTTTTTTGTTCATTTTGAAAACATACTCTTCTTATTCTACAATATTTTTTTTCTTTTTGCAACTTATGATTGTTTTGAGACAGGGGATGTGCTAAAATATGGGACAGTAGAAAATATATTGCTTAGCAAATGGAGGATAAAAATGGGAATTTTCGATGTTTTCGTTGCGGTGATCTGGGGTATTGTGGAAGGAATTACCGAGTGGCTGCCGGTAAGTAGTACCGGACACATGATATTAGTGGAAGAATTTTTGAAATTTCAGGATGAACAGTTTTCTCAAATGTTTTTGGTTGTTGTGCAGTTAGGTGCTATCTTAGCCGTTGTTCTTTTGTTTTGGAGCAGGATATGGCCATTCCGTTTTACAAAGAGAGAGCGGGGCGAATCCATTATTGACTGGAAGATTATGCAGATGTGGTTTAAGATTATCGTGGCATGTCTTCCGGCAGCAATTGTAGGCATTTTGTTTGATGACTGGATTGACGAGGTGTTCTACAATGCGTATGTTGTGGCAGGTGCGTTGATTGTTTATGGTATTTTATTTATTATTGTTGAGAACTGGAATAAGGGAAGAAAACCGGCAATTACTTCGGTAACGGAAATCGGATATGACACTGCGCTTATCATTGGTATTTTTCAGTTATTAGCGGCTGTTGTGCCGGGAACTTCTCGTTCCGGTGCTACCATCATTGGTGCCTTGCTTCTTGGTGTGGCTCGTGGTGCAGCAGCAGAATTTACTTTTTATCTGGCAATTCCGGTTATGTTTGGTGCAAGTGTCTTAAAGATTATAAAGAGTGGATTAAGCTTTGGTGCCATGGGTTATGTGACCTTACTCGTTGGTATGTTAGTTGCCTTTGTGGTGTCTCTGTTTGTAATCCGATACCTCATGAGTTATATCCGTAAACACGATTTTAAGGCATTTGGTTATTATCGAATTGTGTTAGGTGTTGTTGTCCTTGTTTACTTCTTCCTATTCAAATAAAGGGATTTGAGGAAGACCAAGGTAATTCAGAAGACCAACATAAATGGCATAAGCAAATTCATATGGTTTATCGGCTAAGAGGGCGGCGTCGCCTTCATTTGAGAGATAAGCCAGTTCAATGAGGACGGCGGGCATATTGGTCCGCCGTAATACGTAGAGGGAAGGACGGGCATAGATACCGTTGTTTTTTGTACCTAAACGTTTTACAATTTCATTTACGATATTGACGGCGAGTTCATAAGAAGGCGTGTTGACGGCATAGACGTATGCTTCCGTACCGTTGATGGCGGGATTTACATTGGCATTTGTGTGAATGCTTAAAAAGTAGTCAGCCCCCCATTGATTTGCCTGCTCGGTGCGGGTTCTGAGACTTGAGTTGGTGTCGTAACCTAAAATTTCATCCGGTGATGTGCGGGATGTGATAGCAGTGAAGCGGGAATCCGCATTTAAAATGTTTGCAAGATAAGCACCAACTAAATAGGTGATATCCTGTTCCCGTAATCCAAATCCTTCGGCACCGGCGTTAAAACCATAGGGATTGTGTCCCTGGTCGATATAAATACGAATGGGCATAAGTTTGCTCCTTATCCGGTAAAAGAGTTTGCTATCAATATATGCAGTTAGAAAGGTGCGGTGAAAATGGGGAGGCAGATGAGGTTAGACCAGTATATTTCTACTTATGTAGAATTAACGAGAAAAGAGGCAAAAGAGGCGATTCGGCGCGGACTTGTCTGCGTGGCTGGAACAGTCGTAAAACAGGCGAATTGTAAAATTGACAGGGAAGAAGATGTGACTTACTGCGGAAAAGAGATTAGGGCAGAAGAGTTCGTTTATTATATGTTAAATAAGCCGGCAGGTGTGGTTTCGGCAACAAAAGATGAGAAGGAGCGTACCGTCCTTTCCTTACTGCCGGAGATGAAACGGGAATTATTTCCGATGGGGCGTCTGGACAAAGATACGGTGGGCCTTCTTATTTTGACGGATGATGGAATGCTTGCACACCGTTTGTTATCGCCGGCTTATCATGTGGCAAAAGTTTATGATGTGATTTACGAAGGAACTTTGCCTGAAAATGCAGTAGTTTTGTTTGCGGAAGGATTGGAAATTGGAGAGCGGAAAAAAACGCTGCCTGCAAAACTGGAACTCATGAAATCCGGGCACGCAAGGCTTACGATTTCGGAAGGAAAGTTTCACCAGGTAAAGCGGATGTTTGCTGTTTTTGGGGCAAAGGTGACAAAATTAGCAAGGGTATCATTTGGTGGAATAAATTTGGACCCTGCCTTAAAACCGGGGGAATACCGGAAATTAACAGAAAATGAAATCAACCAATTAAAAGAGGGAGAATAAGATGGCGAAGAAAAAATATTATGCAGTGAGAGCCGGAAGAACGCCGGGAATTTATACAAGCTGGGATGCGTGCAAGGCACAGGTGGATGGATTTGCTAATGCGTCTTTTAAAAGTTTTCCGACAAAAGAAGAAGCGGAAGCTTTCTTAGGAAATAATACGAAAGAGAATAAGATAGAAGATGAAGCACTTGCCTATGTAGATGGAAGTTACAATGTCGAGACCGGTGAGTACAGCTGCGGTGTTGTGTTCTTTTTTGAAGGGGAAAAAACAGAGTACTGCGAAAAGGGAACCGACTCAGAACTTGCTGCTATGCGGAACGTGGCAGGCGAAATTCTCGGAGCACAGGTGGCAATGAAGATGGCGGTAGAACAGGGGGCGGAAAGTCTTACGATTGTCCATGATTATCAAGGGATTGCCTCGTGGTGTACCGGAGAATGGAAAACAAATAAAGAGGGAACCAAAGCCTATAAAGCATACTTTGATTCCCTAAAGGATAAACTAATCATTCATTTTCAAAAGGTCAAAGGACATTCCGGAGATGAGTACAATGACCTTGCGGATGAACTGGCAAAAAGCGTTATTTTTTAGCGTTTGCCATTGCTTCTTCGCAGAAATACAGCTGTGAATTCAGAGGAGTTTTTCCTCGCTGGTCTACCTTCACGTAGTGTCCATCCGGCATGAGAAGGTGGGCTTTTTTTGTATCCGAGAGCTGTATGTGTAAAATGTGGTAAATCTCTTCCTGCAATATAGGATCTTCAACCGGGAATAAGATTTCTACACGTTTGTCTAAGTTTCTTGGCATCCAGTCGGCACTTCCCATATAATATTCGGCATTTCCATTGTTCTCAAAGTAGAAAATGCGGGAATGTTCCAAAAAGGTACCAACGATGGAGCGCACACGGATATGTTCACTTAAGCCTTTGATTCCGGCACGCAGACAGCAGATGCCGCGTACAATCAAATCAATTTCCACGCCTGCCTCGCTGGCATCATAGAGTGCTTCAATAATTCCCGGATCACACAAGGAATTCATTTTTGCGATAATTCTTGCCGTGCGTCCATTTTTGGCATGTTCTTTTTCACGTTCAATCAAGGACAAAAACTTGCCGCGCAGCCACAGGGGGGCTAAGGACAGTTTGTTCCATACAAGCGGCTCAGAATAGCCGGAGAGCATATTAAAGACAGCCGTGGCGTCTTCCCCGTAGCGGGTTTTACTTGTAAACATACCCATATCGGTATAGAGTTTGGCGGTGGAGTCGTTATAGTTTCCGGTTCCCAAATGGACATAACGGCGGATGCCGTCTTCCTCTTTGCGGACAACCAGTGTAATTTTGCTGTGAGTTTTTAAGCCGACTAGTCCATAGATAACATGGCACCCGGCTTTCTCTAATTTCTTCGCCCACACGATATTATTTTCCTCATCGAAACGTGCTTTTAATTCAACGAGCACAGACACCTGTTTCCCATTTTCTGCTGCCTGCGCCAGAGAAGCAATAATCGGTGAATGACTGCTGACACGGTAAAGTGTCTGCTTAATTGCAAGTACATTTGGGTCGCTTGCCGCCTTTTTTACAAAATTGACAACCGGGTCAAAGGTTTCATACGGGTGATGAAGCAAAATGTCATGTTCCCGTATCTGCTCAAATAAATCTCTTGAGGCATCCAGCATTTTTGGCTGCTGTGGTGTATATTTTGGTTCTTTTAAGTGGTCAAAACCTTCGATGTCATATACTTTCATTAAAAAAGTCAGGTCAAGAGGACCATTAATTTTGAAAATGGCATCTTCACTTAAATTCAATTCCTTTCGGAGCGTTTTCAGCAGCCGCTTATCGATATTATCTTCGACTTCTAAGCGGATTGCCTCGCCCCACTGGCGTTTCTTCAACTGTTTCTCGATTTCAATTAAAAGGTCTGCTGCCTCGTCTTCGTCGATGGAGAGGTCGGCATTTCGCATTACCCGGAATGGAGCCTGGCAAAGAACTTTATAATTCAAAAATAGTTTTTGAATGTTCTTTTCGATAATCTGCTCCAAAAGGATTACAGTGGTGCAGTTATCGCCATCGGTCGGAATTGTAACAACGCGCGGCAGAACGGATGGAACCTGCACGGTGGCAAAATCAATGGTTCCCTTTTTCTTTTTATCCATCAACAGTGCACCGATGTTAAGCGAGCGGTTGCGGATTAACGGAAAAGGTCTGGAAGAATCCACAGCCATCGGAGTGAGGACAGGGAAAACTTCTTTCTGAAAATAGTTGTCAACGTAGTCTGCCTGTTCTTCCGTTAGTTTTTCAAATTCTGTGACGATTTTTAAGCCATTCTTCTTTAATGAAGGAAGAAAAGAACGGTTGTAGGTATTATACTGAGCTGTTGTAAATTTGTGAGTTTCCTTCAAAATCGCATCAATCTGTTCTTTACTGGTCATACCGGCAATATCTTTTTTTGTGTAACCGGCATTTACCTGGTCTTTCAGAGAGGCAACGCGGACCATGAAAAATTCATCCAGATTGGAGGCGGTAATGCTTAAAAATTTTAATCGTTCCATCAACGGAAGATGGTTGTCTTTTGCCTCGGACAAAACACGCTTGTTAAAGGCTAACCAGCTTAACTCGCGGTTAGTAAATCGTTCGCTTTGGGTCATATCATCATCCTCGCTTTCCTGTTCGTTTTTGTTTTAGTACCGGCCGGATACCAAAGACTTCCTCAAAGACATCTGCTTTATGTAAGAAGAGTCCTTTTTCCAAGGTGATATCCGCCATGGTGTCCGCCGTGATTGTCAGTATTCCATTTCGCTCGGATACACCGACATTTTTAATTTTCTGACGATTGCTTTTGTCTAATACATTAGCAATTTTTAAAATTGCATTCAATTTTACGATTGTAATATATTCTTCTCTTGAAAAATCACCGTCCAATTCTTCAAAGGAAGGAAAAGATTCATCGTTATAGCGAATCATATTGGCAACGATGAGACGTTCTTTATGAGAGATTCCGATAATCTCCGTTGACAAAAGAATGTGATAGGAACATTCTCTTGCGTGCAGTGCATTGATATAGGCACCACAGCCGTGAAGAATGACACCGAGCTGTAAAAGTAGGCGCTCGCGTTTTCCAAGACCGTGTATTTTTTTGATTCGGTCAAAAATCTGGAGTGCCAGGGTCTGCACGGTGTCGATGTGGCTTAAGTCAACTTCGTATTTCTGTGCCACATTTCTTGAAGCACTCAGAATATCCTCTGTAAAATCATGTCCACAGGAAAGACGGAACTTTTGCTCTGCATAATCAGCGGCCAATCCATCACAAAGATTAATCGGAGAGAGAAGAATATTCTGGCAATCCGTAAGCTGTGTGATTTTGCGCATTAAAAGCAAAGTAGGCAGAAGTGACTGTGCATGGATATTACCCATTAATTTTAACATTTTCTTTTTGGTAAATATTTTATCCGGCAAAAAGCCTTCAAAGTCTTTTTTTGTTTCCTTCATGTGGTAGTAGGTTTCCGGAATCATTTCACCGGCTGCCAAAATACAGTGAATCTCTTTTTTATCTAAATTCAGCCGTTTAAATAAAGACAAATCCTTTTCAATGTATTCATCAATCAAAGCATCGTAATCATAGGCTTCATCCTGCATTGCATACAGCAGTTCCTGAATACGTGAAGAACCAAGTAAAAGGTTTTGCGTCAGCTGCAGATGTCCGTTCTGAAAAAGAGAGAGCTGGACACTGCCGGCACCGATATCGAGAACGAGACACCCTTCTTCACTGAGTGGTTCAAATTGTTTTTCATTGTGAACCATTCCTTTGAAGTAAAGGAATCTTGCCTCGCTGTTACTGAAAAGTTTTACTTTGAATCCTGTCTGGATTTTTATCTGGTCGGTGACAACTAAAACATTTTTTGCCTCGCGCATTGCGCTGGTGGCACAGACGTCCCAGCTGTCAGTATGAAATTCTGTCATAATCCGTTTGAAATCGTTTAGTGTGTTGCAGATTTCTGAAAGTGTCTGATAGGAAATGACTCCTTTGGTGTACGATTCCGCACCAAGACTGAGCGGGTGGCGTACATAAGTGAGCTGACGAATTCCATTCTGACGGGACATTTCATATATTTTCATACATAATTCATTTGAGCCGACATGAATTGCCGCATAAGTTGTAGAAGCCATAAATACCTCCATTCTGAAACCAATTTCTTTGTTTCTATTTTACAATGAATTTGCAAAAATGGAAAGACGTATTTATCTGATTTTCACGTAAATTTTATGTAAAATTCGAGAATTGAAAACCATCATCGCATGTGCTACAATAGGGGAACAGAAAAAAAGAGAGGATGAGACGGTTGAAAACAAGTGATTTTTATTATGATTTACCAAAAGAATTGATTGCGCAGGACCCGCTTGAGGACAGAAGTTCATCGAGACTTTTAGTACTGCATCGGAAATCCGGGCGCGTGGAGCATAGAGTGTTTACGGATATTGTAGAGTATTTAAAGCCGGGAGACTGCCTGGTGCGGAATAATACGAAAGTAATTCCGGCAAGATTATACGGAACCAGAGTGGATACCGGGGCAACAATTGAACTTCTGCTTCTCAAACGCATGGAGAATGATGTTTGGGAAACTCTTGTAAAACCGGGAAAAAAAGCGCGTAAAGGAGCTGTGATTTCTTTTGGGGATGGAATTTTGACAGGAGAAATTATCGATGTCAAAGAGGATGGGAACCGTTTGATTCAGTTTCGATATGAGGGGATTTTTGAAGAGATTTTAGATCAACTCGGACAGATGCCGCTTCCGCCTTATATTACGCATACATTGAAAGATAAGGACCGTTATCAGACCGTTTATGCAAAATACGAAGGGTCGGCAGCAGCCCCAACGGCAGGGCTCCATTTTACGGAGGAACTTTTTCAAAAATTAGAGGAAAAAGGAGTACTTGTAGCAAATGTTACGCTTCATGTCGGGCTTGGTACTTTCAGACCGGTAAAAGTGGATGATGTGTCGAAACACCATATGCATACTGAATTTTATCAGGTGACAAAAGAAGAGGCAGATAAAATTAACAAGGCAAAACAGGCCGGTGGACGGATTGTCTGCGTGGGAACAACAAGCTGCCGGACGATTGAGTCGGCTGCCGATGAAAATGGTGTGCTTAAACCGGGACAGGGCGATACCGATATTTTCATTTATCCGGGCTATTCTTTCAAAATGATGGATGTGCTGATTACGAATTTTCATTTGCCGGAATCAACGCTTTTAATGCTTGTTTCTGCACTTGCAGGAAAAGAGCAGGTTATGCGTGTGTACGAAGAAGCAGTGCAGGAGAGATACCGGTTCTTCTCGTTTGGAGATGCGATGATTATATTGGACGACTAGTGAGGGATTTTTATGGAAAAAGAAAAGGTATTATTCGTTTATAATCCGCGTGCCGGAAAGGGGACTTTGCGGAACAAACTTGCCGATATCATAGATATGATGATGAAAAGACAGTGGGATGTTTCGATTGCGGCAACACAGAAGGCTGGAGATGCAGTCGAATATATCATACAAAAGGGAATCGGCTGTGACCGTGTGATATGCAGCGGCGGCGATGGTACACTGCATGAGGTGATTCATGGATTGATGACTCTGCCACCCGATATGCGTCCGGCCTGTGGTTATATTCCAACCGGAACGGTGAATGATTTTGCAAATAGTATCAGGCTGCCAAAACGAGTGATTCCCTGTGCACAGATTGCGGTGGGGGACAAAAAGAGTGCTTATGATGTCGGGGACATGAACGGTAATTTCTTTTCTTATGTAGCGGCATTTGGAGCTTTTACCTCGGTTTCTTATGAAACACCACAGGCGACGAAAAACTTGTTTGGAAAGACGGCCTATATTTTAGATGGTGCGGTAAAGTTGGGAAAAACCAAAAGTTATCATATAAAGGTGCAGACAGATTTGGAAACTTGGGAGCAGGATTGTATTCTTGGTATGGTGACAAATGCAAAATCGGTAGCAGGATTAAAATTATATAAGAAAAACAGTGTCAGTTTAAAAGATGGTCTGCTTGATGGGATTTTTGTGAAAACACCGAAAAATCCGATTGAGTTGAATCAGGTAATGGCATTTTTACTGCACGGAAAAGCAAATTCGCAGGTGAAGGTGATACACAGTTCCCATGTGGAAATCAGTTGTAAGGAAGCGTTAGCGTATACGCTGGATGGGGAAAATGGTGGAAAACATAAAAAAGCGGTGATTCAAAATCATCCGCAGGCAATTACTTATTTTTGTGGATAGGTGTTAATCCCTATCCACAATATCATATCGATTCTGGATTAAAAGCTCTCTTGCTTTTTTCTCATCATCTTCTTTGTAAAGTTCCAGTTTCATAACACCATCTACATATTCACGGTTATGAATGATGCCGATATTTTTGATGCTGATGCCGTTCACGGACAGAATCGTGGCGATTGTGGCAATGGCGCCGGCACGGTCATCGATGTTTATGAATAAATCATACGAACGGGCAATTACACTGCTTTTCTTTGCCGGGATGGAATCCCTGTAGTCGCCTGCTGTGTGAAATTCATCCTGAATGGAAGCACCGTCTTTTTCTGCTATCATGTGGCGGAAATCTTCAATCTGCTTTTCAAAATGGGAGAGAAAATAATCAATGCTTTCGCTGTTTGCTAAGCAAATATCCTGCCACATTTGTGGAGAGGACGAGGCAATTCTTGTAATATCTTTGAAACCGCCGGCGGCAAACGCTTTCATATTCTGCTCCTCGTTGTCACTTGTGCGAACCATATTAACCAGGGAAACGGCGATAATGTGTGGCACATGGCTGATGGCAGCAGTGATTTTATCATGTTCCGATGGTGATAAAACGACACAGTTTGCACCGGTTTTTGCTACCAATTCTTTTAACAGAGACAAGTTTTCTAACGGCGTCTCCTCAAATGGTGTCAATAAATAGTATGCATTTTCCAACAAAATATCAGTGGAATTTTCGAACCCCGTTTTTTCGGAACCGGCCATTGGGTGTCCGCCGATAAACTGGCGGCTAAGTCCAAGTTCGGCTGCCTTTTTGCAGATATTTCCCTTTACACTTCCAACATCGGTAAGAATGCAGCCAGGTTTCAACAGCGGTTTTAAGACGGACAGATAGTCTGTATTTTTTAGAACCGGCGCACAGAGAAAAATGATGTCGCAGGTGGAAAAACGCTCATCAATTTCATACCAGATAGAATCAATAATTCCTTCCGCCATGCCCTCATCAAGTGCCGGATTTTTTCGTCTGGAATAGACGTGTACAGACACATCCTCATTTTGTTTTTTGAGTGCTCTTGCGATGGAACCGCCAATGAGTCCGAATCCGACAAAGCCAAGTTCTAAATGTTTCATAGCATCATAATCTCCATTCTTTGCAAAGTTAATAAACATAGTTTAGCACCTTTTTGGGTAAATTACAATTGCTTGACACGGAGAATGTGGATTCATACAATAGAAGTGAAAAAAGTTTACACAGAGCAAGGAGGAATTGACAATGAGTGTTTTGGGAGCATTAGAACCGGCACGTGTGATGCATTATTTTGAAGAAATCTGTGGCATACCGCATGGTTCGGGAAATACGAAAAAAATCAGTGATTATTGTGTTTCTTTTGCAAAAGAGCATCACCTTACTTATTTGCAGGATGAATATAACAATGTGATAATATGGAAAGACGGCATAAAAGGATATGAGAATTCGGCTCCGGTTATGCTGCAGGGACATTTGGATATGGTCTGTGAAAAAGAAGAGGGCTGTGACATTGATTTTGAGACGGAGGGACTTTGTCTGCAAGTGGAAGATGGCATTGTGACAGCAGAAAAAACAACGCTTGGCGGAGATGACGGTATTGCTGTTGCGTATGCCCTTGCTTTATTAGAGACGGATGAATATCCACACCCGCCGTTGGAGATTGTGTTTACAGTAGATGAAGAAATCGGAATGTTAGGTGCCACAGCTTTGGATACTTCACCTCTTCGTGCAAAAACGATGTTGAATTTGGATTCCGAAGATGAGGGGCATTTGTTAGTCAGCTGTGCCGGTGGTGTGACAGCGCAGGTGGAACTTCCACTTTCCTTTGAGACAGGCGATGGGGAGAAATATGTTATTTCGGTCAGTGGTTTAATGGGAGGCCATTCCGGTGTTGAAATTGATAAGGGGCGCGCCAATGCCTGTCAGATAATGGGAAGGGTTCTCTATGAACTGTATAAAGAAATTCCATTTTCTCTGTGCTACTTAAATGGTGGATTGAAAGATAATGCCATTCCGAGACAGGCAGAAGCAGTTATTGTATGTCCGGAAAAATGGCAGCCTGAAATCAATACTAAGATTGCTGAGATTTCCTCTGAAATAAAACATGAGTTTTTGGAAACAGACCCATTGATTTTGGTGGAAGTAAAGAAGACTACAATCGTAGAAAAAGAATTGGCAATGACGAAAGATTCTGCGGATAAGATGATTACCGCCCTTCTTTGTCTGCCGGGAGGAATTCAGAAGATGAGTTTTCAAATGAAAGGACTTGTTCAGACTTCGTTAAATTTAGGAATTATGAAGACGGAGAGAGACCATGTTTCACTGTCATTTTCGGTGCGAAGCAGTGTGGAGTCGGAAAAGCGGGCGCTGCTTGACCAGATTGCCTGTCTGACAAAAACATTAGGCGGCACGGTTACCACAAATGGAGATTATCCGGCATGGGAGTATCTGGAAAATTCACCGCTGCGTGATTTGATGTGCCGGATATTTGAAGAGCAATATGGCAGAGAACCTATTGTGGAGGCACTTCATGCAGGGGTGGAATGTGGTATTTTTGCCGGGAAAATACCGGGACTTGACTGTGTCTCGTTTGGACCGGATATGAAAGATATCCACACGCCGAAAGAGAGTATGGATGTGGAAAGCGTGAAACGAACGTGGGAATATCTGCTTGAAATATTGAAACAGTTGAAATGACAAAAAACGGTAAATCATCTAGGAAACCTATTTCCGTTGATTTACCGTTTTTATTATGTACGATTTACAGTTCGGAATATCCGAATCCGTTTACAATCGCATCGATTTTTTCTTTGTTTTTGCAGTGTGGACATTCACTTGGTGTGAAGGTGTTATAGTCCGGCAAATCCTCTGTTGAGAAGATGCAGTGGACAGGCTCACCGTAAATTTCTTTTGCTGCGCTGAAAATTGCTGAAATGCCTTGAATGATACCGCCGTAGTACTGAATGCACTCCAGACTTCTGGCGATGGTACGTCCGGTTGTTGCGGATGCTAAAAGAAGAAGGATGTTCTTTCCTCTTACCATCGGCTGTAAGTTGTCGCGGAAAATCATCTGTCCGTTTCCGTCAAACTCCGGTGTAATGACATACAGACTGTCATGCTGGTTTAATGACATAATACCGTTTTTGTTCAGTTCTTCTGCTAAGCAGGCACCGATGATTTCACAGCCGTCCATGCATACGATGGTGTCAATCGGTTTGCTGTACTGGTATTCTTTTGCCATTTCTCTTGCTACTTCATAAGCTTCCTTTTGGCGAACTTTTAAGGTGGTCATATCCATATAAAAATTAATGTGTGAAGATGTCGTTGCAAAATGTCCCGGAACGACTTTTAAATTAATTTTGCTGTTCGTTTTGGAAGGTACTTTGTATTCTCTGTCTAATAACATAAAAAATCTCCTTTCCCAGATTTGTAGATTATTTGTGTCGACTTCTATTTTATCATATTTTTCTTGTTACTTCCACTCTTTTTCGGTATAATAAAAGAAAAGTTCTTAATTTGAACGAATTGTTTTAGAAATTACGGAGGAAGGATTGCATGACATTATTCGAGATGATAAAGACAAGACCATATGAGATGCAGCAGGAATTTTCATGCGGTGTCAGAAAACAGAATGAAAATGAGGTTTTGGTTTCTGTCTGGCGGCCGAAAGCGAAGAAATGTCAGTTGGCAGTCATAGAAGAGGGAAAGCGGAAACTGTTTCCGATGTATCCGGCGAAAATATGCGGGATGGAAGATTATTTTACAGTTGTCTTACAAGCGGAGAATTTGGCAGACAGGCTTCAGGGAATGCCTTATTTTTTTGTGGCAGATGGTGAAACTTTTTGCGATTCTTATGCCAGAATGATTACCGGAAGAGAGCGCTTTGGCAGACGTCAGGGAAAAGTGAGAGCTTGTTTTGATTTTCAGGAATTTGACTGGACAGGAGAAAATTGGAAAAAGATTCCGGCGCGTGATATGATTTTATATCAATGCCACGTCCGTGGATTTACGAAACATAAGTCGTCAAATGTAAAAAATCCAGGTACATTTTCCGGTATGGAGGAAAAGCTTTCTTATCTGAAGGATTTAGGGGTAAATACGCTGTTACTCATGCCGGCATATGATTTTAATGAATGTATGCATGATGAAAATGGCGTGGATTTAAAGAAAGTTAATTACTGGGGCTATACAGAGGATGCGTTTTATTTTGCTCCAAAGGCCGGTTATGCAGCAAAAGAGGGTGAACAGGCAAAGGAGTTTCAGAAGCTGATTAAAGCAGTTCATTCACAGGGGATGAACGTGGTGATGGATTTTTATTTTAAGGATGTTTCGCCTGAATTTATGCTGACTTGTATGCGGTATTATGCACTGCGTTTTCATATCGACGGTTTTCGGTTTAATCAGGAGTGTGTGTCTGTTGAATGGCTGCGACAGGACCCGGTTCTATCCCATTTGAAATTATTTGGTTATCACTGGGATGAATGTGGCTATGAAGCCGGTCAGGAAATGTTCTGCGAGATGAATGACCGTTTTTTGGTGACGGCAAGACGTTTTCTAAAAAGTGATGAAGGACAGGTTGAGGATTTTTATTATCAATTCCGCGAGCAGAAAAAAGGAGTTGCCATGGTTCACTCGATTACCGGGCATAACGGATTTACTCTGCGGGATTTGGTGTCTTATGATGTGAAGCATAACGAGGCAAACGGAGAAAAGAATCTCGATGGAACAGAGTATAACTACAGCTGGAATTGTGGGGCAGAAGGACCTTCGAGAAAAAAAGAAGTCCGTGAAAAACGTGCCAGTCAGGAACGAAATGCATTTCTTATGCTTATGCTTGGTATGGCATCGCCTAGAATTTTAGCTGGGGATGAATTTGGAAATACACAAAAAGGAAATAATAATGCATATTGTCAGGATAACGCGATTACGTGGCTTGATTGGAGTCTGTTAGAGAAAAATAAAGAATTATTTTCCTATGTAAAGAAGCTGATTGAGTTTCGTAAAGAACATCCTCTCTATCAGAGCAGACGGTATTTGACCGGTATGGATTCTGAGGGGCTTGGTGCACCGGATGTATCCTGTCACGGAGTAGAGCCGTGGAATGCGAGGTTTTCTTATTATAGCAGGGAACTTGGTGTTTTGTTTTTCGGTGGCTATTACGGCGGAAATTCCTTGTATTTTGCATTTAATTTTCACTGGGAGCCACATGTATTTTATCTCCCGGAAATTGAAAAAAATAAAGAATGGAAACGGGTATTTGATACTTCAAATACTATGGAAATGGCAGTGGATGGAAAGAAATATGAACTGGCACCGCGCGCAATTGCCGTTTTTGAGAATGTACCGGTTAAAAAAACTGCCGGGACTTCCGGTAAGAAGAAAATCCCGGCAAAAGGGCATAAAAATGCCTAAAGATTGTGGTTTTCCACGATTGGATCGAACAAGTCCAAAGAACAATGTTTGTCAGACGTAAAATGTTTACATGTTACGCAGGAAACATTGACATTGCCGGATTTGTTGCTGCAGCTACAGCAGTCCTTGACTTCATAGGCACTACAGTTTTTTGCTACCTCGCGGTAAGTTTGTTCATCTGCACGCATAATTGGCCTCCATTCTTTCACTACATAGAGTGAATTTTGTTACTTTGCAACAATGCTAGTATGAGCAGTTAGGAAGGATAATATACGAAATGATTGTATTGGAAATTGACAGCGTAAAAGAATTTATGCAGCATATGTTTCAGGGCAGTATGTTTGACCGTTTTCATCTGCGTTCCTGCGAGGTGACAACATTTGCCACGTTTCATATTGACGGCAGATGTTTTGATGATTGGTTTGACAGTGATGAAAAACGGACAGATGAAACCGGTCTGGTTACATGGAATATGATGAAAACATTTGTTTTTTCGTGGATAAAAGGAAATAAAGTGCCACAGAAGATGCTGTTTGATTTTTGCCATTATATGCCAAATGGAGATGTCGGATCGATTCAAATCCGCTATGAAAAGGAAAAACTTCAGTTTGTGACCGGATATATGCAAAAAGAGTTTTCTCTGGATAAAAAAGGGCAAGAAGCGTGGGATGACAATTGTCTGCAATTTATAAAGAAACATGAAATTATTAGCACTCAACTTTAATGAGTGCTAAATTTTTCTTGACATTCGATTGTGACAGCGTTATCATATCTGTTAGAACAAGATTGAATTACTAATTGGAGGTTGATAACATGACGAATGAACAAGGAAATTTAGCGATTAATTCAGAAAACATATTCCCGATTATTAAGAAATGGCTGTATTCAGACCATGATATTTTTATCCGCGAGGTTGTAAGTAATGCTTGTGATGCGATTACGAAATTGAAAAAATTAGATCTGATGAGTGAGACTTCTCTGCCGGATGATTACAAAGCTAAAATTGAGGTGGAAGTAAATCCGGAAGATAAAACAATTACGTTTACCGATAATGGACTTGGTATGACGGCAGACGAAGTGAAAGAGTATATTAACCAGATTGCTTTTTCCGGTGCTGCTGATTTCTTGGAAAAATATAAAGATAAAGCAAATGAAGAGCAGATTATCGGACATTTTGGTCTTGGCTTTTACTCTGTATTTATGGTAGCGGACTCTGCAGAAATTCATACCCTTTCTTATAAAGAAGGTTCGGAAGCGGTTCATTGGGAGTCTGACGGTGGTTTGACGTTCGAGATGGGACCATCCGATAAAGATACAGTAGGTACCCGGATTATTCTGCATTTAAATGAGGACAGTTACGAGTTTGCCAACGAATACCGTGTTCGTGAGGTGCTTGATAAATATTGTTCCTTTATGCCGGTTGAAATTTTCCTTACAAAGGCAAATGCTGAGCCGGAGTATGAGACAATTCCGAGTGAAGAAGTGACAGAGGAAGATACGGTTATTGAGGAAATTGTGGAAGAGCCAAAAGAGGATGATAAAAAAGAGGGCGAAGAAGCAAAAGAGCCGGTTAAAAAGACCAAAATTTTGAAACGTCCGGTATCCATTAGTGATACGCACCCACTTTGGGCAAAACATCCAAATGAGTGTACCGAAGAGGAATACAAGACATTTTACCGTAAAGTATTTAATGATTACCGTGAGCCGTTATTCTGGATTCATTTGAATATGGATTATCCGTTTAACTTAAAAGGTATCTTGTACTTCCCGAAAGTAAACTTAGAGTATGAGAATGTTGAAGGTATGATTAAGTTATACAACAATCAGGTATTTATTGCGGATAATATTAAGGAAGTAATTCCGGAATTTCTGATGTTGTTGAAGGGCGTTATTGACTGCCCGGATTTGCCATTGAACGTAAGCCGAAGTGCTTTGCAGAATGATGGTTTTGTGAAGAAGATTTCGGATTATATTACGAAAAAAGTGGCAGATAAACTTTCCGGTATGTGCAAAACAGACCGCGAGAATTACGAGAAATATTGGGATGATATCAGCCCGTTTATCAAATTTGGCTGCTTGAAAGATGAGAAGTTCAAAGAGAAAATTAAAGATTATGTTTTGTTCAAAGACTTAGACGACAAATACAGTACATTAAAAGAGTATTTGGAGACAATTCCGGAGCCGGAAGTGGAAGCAGAAGTGGTTGAAGAAGGTAAAGAGGATGAGAAGTCCTCGGAAGAAACTGAAGCGCCAAAGAAGATTGTTTACTATGTGACAGATTTGCAGCAGCAGAGCCAGTATGTGAAGATGTTCCGTGAGCAGGATATGAATGCAGTTGTTCTTCTTCATAACATTGACCAGCCGTTTGTATCGGCATTGGAAGCCGGCGATGACGATGTGAAATTCCAGCGTATTGATGCCGATTTGACGGATGCTTTCAAAGAAGAAGGCGATGAGGAAAAACTGAAAGAAGATACCGAGACTTTGAAAGAATTGTTCCGCAAAGCAACCGGAAAAGACCAATTAGAGGTTAAAGTGGAGAAATTGAAAAATGATAAAGTTTCTTCTATGATTACCTTGTCTGAAGAGGCCAGAAGGATGCAGGATATGATGAAGATGTATTCCGCAAATGGCATGGGCGGTATGGAACTGCCGGATGTCGGACAGACACTTGTTCTGAATGCAAACAATGATTTGGTTCAGTATCTGCTGGCGAACAAAGATGGCGAGCACAGCGATATGTTCTGCAAACAGCTTTATGATCTGGCAATGATTAGCCATCAGCCACTGCAGGCAGATAAGATGACAGAGTTTATTAATCGAAGCAATGAGATTATGATGCTGCTTACTAAGTAATGTAAGGTATCATGATTAGGAGAGCACCACCGGTGCATGAGAGGCAGGACTTGCTTTTTATGTGCCGGTGGGTGTTTTTGCTTATTTGAAAAAAATGACCAAAAGTATGAATGAATTACTTGACAAAAAAATTAGGAATGTGTATTATATATTCTGTCGGTTATACACCGTGTGCTTCGATAGCTCAGTCGGTAGAGCACTTCACTCGTAATGAAGGGGTCGAGGGTTCAAGTCCCTTTCGAAGCTTCCTTTATTTTGTTTACAATATACTATTTTGTATACTATTTTCGAACTGCCTGCATTTACAGTAAAGTAGATGCAGGCAGTTTCAATAAGAAAGGAGAAATAAATGGCAGATAGAAAATTTTCGCAGGATATGGCAGGCGCGTGGGGGCTTATGAGACAGAAAGAAAAAGTGCTCATGATTTTACAAAGTATACTGACTGCCATATTGTTAATCTTTATCATTATCGATGTGGGCATGGGGATGAATAAGGGCTGGATGTTAAAAACGGAGCTTGGAATTGTTATTGTGCTGTTTGTTTTAAATGCCCTGAAAGCCTATCCGGAGAGGAAGAAAGCAATCGTTTTTTATGTGCTGCTTACCTTGGCGGCGGTGGTTTGTTTTACACTCCAGTTTATATAAATGGAAAAATCTTGACAAACGTATGTGGATACGCTACAATACATAGTGATTCAAAGTATATTTTTGAACGAATAAAAAAAGAATTTAAGTAAAAAGGAGAAATCGTATTATGTTAGAAAAAATGCAGGAACTTATCGCAGATCAGTTGAGCGTAGATGCAGACAGCATCACAGAAGCATCTTCTTTCAAAGATGATTTGGGAGCAGATTCTCTTGATCTCTATGAATTGATCATGGCTCTTGAAGAGGAGTATGATGTTGAGATTCCTACGGATGATTTGGAAAGCATCAACACAGTAGGCGACGTAATTAATTTCTTAAAGAGCAAAGGTGTAGAGTAAAACAATTGCACATAACCTGATAAACAGGTCAAGATTGACACCAAGAAGGTTTGACATAGTCCGCTTCTCTTGGTGTCAATGTTTTAGAGTGCAATGTATACGCACCAATGATGAGAGAATGATGAAAGAAAGGCTAGGATAGAACTATGGGTAAAATTGCATTTGTCTTCCCCGGACAGGGAGCACAGGTGGTAGGAATGGGACAAAATGTTTATGAAAATTCAGCAGTGGCAAAAGATGTGTTTGAACAGGCATCTAAGGCAGTTGATTTGGACTTGAAAGCACTTTGTTTTGAAGAAAATAACGACATTAATATTACAGAATTTACGCAGGTATGTCTTCTTACAACCAGTGTGGCAATTATGGAAGAATTGAAAACCAGAGGTGTAAAGGCGGATGTGGCAGCCGGACTTAGCCTTGGTGAATACTGTGCGTTAGTAGCAGCAGGTTCTATGAATTTTGTAGATGCTGCAAAAGCAGTTCGTAAACGTGGTATTTTCATGCAGGAAGAAGTGCCTGCCGGAAAAGGCGGTATGGCAGCAATTCTTGGTATGGATGCCGCAGAGATTGATAAAAATATTGAAGAGTTTGATAAAGTTCAGGTTGCAAACTATAACTGTCCGGGACAGATTGTAATTTCCGGAGAGACTGAACAGGTAAAACAGGCAGCAGACAAATTAAAAGAAGCCGGAGCAAAAAGAGCCGTTCTTTTAAACGTAAGCGGACCATTTCACTCAAGCCTTCTTACAGGAGCCGGTGAAAAATTAGAGGCTGTATTAAAAGAACTTACGATTGAAAAACCGCAGATTCCTTATGTGGCAAATGTAGACGCTTCCTATATTACAGAGCAGGCAGACATTATGCCTCGTCTTGTAAGTCAGGTCAGCCATTCGGTACGTTGGCAGCAGTCAGTGGAAAAGATGGTAGAAAACGGTGTTGATACCTTTATCGAGATTGGACCGGGAAGAACATTGGCAGGATTTAATAAAAAAATTGCCAAAGCCATTGGCAAGGAACTGACTACATATAATGTGGCAACAATGGAAGATATTGACAAGGTTGTAGAAGCGCTCAAATAGTGCTTTATGAAAGAGAGGCAGTATGTTATTACAGGACAAAATAGCAGTCGTTACCGGTGCCAGCAGAGGAATCGGAAGAGCAACTGCAAAAGCGCTTGCCCGCGAAGGTGCAATGGTAATTGTTAATTATAATGGTTCCAAAGAGCGTGCCGACGAAGTTGTTTCTGAGATTGAAAAAGATGGTGGGAAAGCAAAAGCCATTCAATGCAATGTCAGCGATTTTGATCAGGCAAAAGAATTTTTTGGCGGCGTAGTAAAAGAATATGGAAGAATTGATATTTTGGTAAATAATGCCGGAATTACAAGAGATAATCTGATTATGAAAATGTCGGAAGAGGAATTTCAGGATGTTATTCAGACAAACCTTGCCGGTGTATTCAATGGCATTAAATTTGTGACGCGTCCGATGATGAAACAGCGTCAGGGACGTATTATTAACATGGCTTCCGTATCGGGTATTATCGGTAATATGGGACAGGCAAATTATTCCGCTTCCAAAGCCGGTGTAATTGGTCTTACCAAAGCGACGGCAAAAGAATTGTCATCCCGTGGTATCACAGTAAATGCAGTAGCACCTGGATTTATTGCAACAGAGATGACGGACAAGCTTTCGGATGCGGTAAAAGAAGAAGCATGTAAAACGATTCCACTTGGTGCCTTTGGTACGGTAGAAGATGTAGCGGAAGCAGTTGTATTTTTAGCATCTGACCATGCGAAATACATTACCGGACAGGTATTGTGTGTCGATGGCGGTATTGCGATGTAACAAAATGAATGGAGGAAAGAATGAGTAGACGAGTTGTAGTTACCGGTATGGGTGCAGTAACCCCAATCGGAAATAATGTAAAAGATTTTTGGGAAAATGTAAAAAAAGGAACCGTTGGAATCGGACCAATTACGAAGTTTGACACAACCGATTACAAAGCACATTTGGCTGCAGAGGTTAAAGATTTTGATCCGACGATTGCGATGGATAAAAAATCCGCACGACGTATGGAAGATTTTGCACAGTATGCGGTTGTAGCTGCAAAAGAGGCACTTGAAGACAGTGGACTGGATATGGAAAAGGAAGATCCATTTATGGTAGGATGCAGCGTCGGCTGTGGAATTGGAAGTCTTCAGTGTGTGCAGAAAAATTATGAGAAAATTTTGACAAAAGGACCAAACCGTGTAGCTCCGCTTATGATTCCGATGCTCATTTCCAATATGGCAGCCGGAAATATTTCAATTCAGTTTGGGTTAAAAGGTAAAAATATCAACGTGGTAACAGCTTGTGCAACAGGTACTCACTGTATCGGTGAGGGATACCGATCCATTCAATATGGTGAGGCAGATGTTATGGTTGCCGGTGGCTCAGAAGGTGCGATTACCGAGCTTGGTGTTGCCGGATTTACCGGATTGAATGCATTGAATACAACAGATGACCCGAAAAGAGCTTCGATTCCGTTTGATGTAGACCGTGGTGGATTTGTTATGGGTGAAGGTGCTGGTATTTTAGTTCTTGAAGAATTAGAGCATGCCAAAGCACGTGGTGCTCATATTTACGCAGAAGTTGTTGGTTATGGTGCAACGAGTGATGCACATCATCTGACAGCACCGATTGACGACGGAAGCGGCGATGCAAAAGCAATTGAGTTTGCAATCAAAGATGCGGGCATCAAACCGGAAGATATTGATTATATCAATGCACACGGAACCAGCACACACATGAATGATGCATTCGAGACTAAGGCAATTAAACTTGCGATGGGAGATGCGGCTTACCAGTGTAAAGTTAATTCAACAAAATCCATGGTAGGACATCTGCTTGGTGCTGCCGGTGGTGTTGAGGCAATTACTTGTGTAAAATCTATTATGGAAAACTATGTACATGCCAATATTGGTCTTGTAAATCAGGATCCGGAATGTGATTTGGATTGTCCGAAAGAGGCTGTTGAAACAAAAGTTGATGTAGCACTGAGTAACTCTCTTGGATTTGGTGGACATAATGCTGTATTGATTTTCAAGGCATTTGCAGAATAAAAAACGGAAGGGAAAAACGAAATGTTATTAGATATCAACGATATTCAAAAGATTATCCCACACCGTTATCCGTTCCTCTTAGTTGACTGCGTCGAAGAGATGGAGCCGGGAGTAAGAGCGGTAGGATATAAAAATGTAACGATGAACGAGCCATTTTTTCAGGGCCATTTTCCACAGCAGCCGGTAATGCCGGGTGTGTTAATCATTGAGGCATTGGCTCAGGTTGGCGCGATTGCAGTATTAAGCCTTCCGGAAAACAAAGGGAAACTTGCCTTCTTTGGCGGAATCAAAAATGCCAAATTCAGAAAGCAGGTAATTCCGGGCGACCGTCTGCGCTTAGAGACAGAAATTATTAAATGCAAAGGACCAATGGGCATTGGCAAAGCAGTTGCAACAGTAGATGGTAAATTAGCAGCAGAAGCAGAAATCAGCTTTATGTGTACGGATGCTAAGTAAAAGGCGTCGAAATAATATAATTATGAAATAGAAAAAAGAAATTCATTTGTCTTGAGACAGGATAATGTTTCACATTATAGTCTCTCGCCAATTGAATTTCTTTTTTTCTATTTTAACTGTATTGTTCGACTGTGCTTTTGTAAAAGAGAGAGGGGGATGTGTCGCCAAACGACCAAATAATGCTTAACTAGTTTTTAGTGGGAAGTTTGTGCCAAGTGTTTGATGCTAATCTTTTAGGATTCCAGTAAATTAGTCGCAAAACATTTTCGACTAATTTACGGACCCTAAAAAACAACCATCAAGCACTTACCCCAAACGAATATCAAAAAGGTATCAAAAAGAAATTAAAAAAAATCTTACGATAACAGCAAAAAAGTGGTATACTAATAGTGTAGACAGAAAATATAAGCGCCTCTTATAGTCGTGGCGCAGTCGGCAGAAAGGATGGATAGACTTGTTTGAAATAGGAGACTATGTAGTGCATGGGAATAGTGGAGTCTGCCGGGTAGAATCGATTCAAAATATGGATGGCATAGATGGTGCCCCACAGCGCACGTATTATACGCTGGTTCCGATTTATACTTCGGGCAGTAAACTGTTTGTACCAACGGATGGAAAAAGAGTAGTAACACGTCCGGTTATGACGAAAAAAGAAGCAGAGACATTATTAAAAGAGTGGGACGAAATTGAGACACTCTGGGTAGAGAACGATAAGAAGCGGGAAGAGGTGTACAAAGAGGCACTCCGTTCCTGTGACAGCAGACAGTGGGTTAAACTGATTAAGACGTCTTATCAGAGAAATCAGGCCAGATTACAAAAAGGAAAAAAAGCAACAACAAGTGATGAGCGTTATCTGCATATGGCAGAGGATAATTTGTTTGGTGAATTAGCAATTCCTTTTGAAATGACAAAGGGAGAAGCAGAGGAGTATTTTGTAGCACAGATTCGTGGAGAGTAAATGAATTTATTATGAAAAAAAGCCGGTTCGCTTTTTCGCAGACCGGCTTCATTTTTTTTGTTATTTTGATTCAATTTCTTTTGTCATCTTAGCAATCAATTCTTTTACTGCTGGTACAACATCAGCAAGTGCAACTTTATCCTGTACAGACTTATCACGGCTGGAAAGCTCTACAACTGCATCTTTCATATTTCTTGGGCTGACTACAAGACGAATCGGAACACCAAGTAAATCTGCGTCAGAGAACATAACACCCGGGCGGACATTTCGGTCGTCATAAATAACTTCAATGTGTTCTTTCTGCAGACTTGCATATAATTCATCAGCAAAAGCTTTTGCTTCGGCATCGTCTGCACGCAGACAGCACAGGTGAACCTGCCATGGGGCAATGGTAATCGGCCATACCGGACCGTAGTCATCGTGATGTGCTTCACAGACAGAAGCAGCAAGACGTCCAACGCCAATACCATAACAGCCCATAATTGGATAATGGGATTCGCCATCCGCATCCAAATACTGCATATTCATAGATTTTGTATATTTCGTTCCGAGCTGGAAGATGTTTCCTACTTCAATACCGCGGGAAATGTGGATGGTCTTTTTACCACAGTGTGGGCAGATGCCGCCATCAACGATTTTTGCTAAATCCACATATTCGGCATCGACAACATCACGCTCCATGCAGAGTCCCGTGTAATGATATTCTTCTTCGTTGGCACCACAGGATAAATTATTTGTTCCCTGAAGTGATTTGTCATAAAGCACGGTGTAGTTGCCATTTACGGTAAGATTTACCGGGCCGATATAGCCGGCATTCAGACCACAGTCGCTTGTTATAACAGCCGGATGAACTTCTTCACCGAGATAGTTTGTTAATTTGGTTTCATTTACATCTAAATCGCCGCGGATGAAAATAACAACAAAATCGTCTGTCATATTTTTCTGGTAAACAACAGCTTTACACGATTTCTCCAATGGAGAATGAAGAAAATCACAGATTTCTTCAATGGTGTGAATGTTAGGTGTGTGAACTTTTGTCAGTGGTTCATCGGCTGCATCTTTCGCATTTTCAATAACCGATTCAGCAGCTTCCATATTTGCACGGTAATCACAATCGGAACAGATGGCAATCGAATCCTCTCCAATTGGTGTTAAGAGCATATATTCATGGGAAAGACTTCCACCCATCATACCGGAGTCGGAGGCAACAGTAACTACTTCCGGGATACCGGCACGTGCAAAAATGCGGTTATAAGCATCATAACAAATTTGATAATAACGCTCTAAGTCTTCCTGTGAAGTGTGGAAAGAATAAGCATCTTTCATAGTAAATTCGCGGACACGGATTAAACCGGCACGTGGACGTGCTTCATCACGGAATTTAGTCTGAATCTGATAAATCATAAAAGGATAACTGTTATAACTTTTTGCATAATCGCGGACAAGCTGAACGGCAGCTTCCTCGTGAGTCATTCCTAAGACCATTTTTGAGCCGTTGCGGTCGGTAAAACGTAAAAGTTCACTGCCGACACTTTCGTAACGTCCGGACTCATCCCACAAAGATGCCGGAAGAGCAACCGGGAACAAAACTTCCTGTCCGTCAATGGCATCCATTTCCTCACGGATAATCGCCTCTATTTTCTGGCAAATGCGCTTTAATGGGGTAAATTGTGAGTAAATTCCCTTGGCTACATCTTTCATATAGCCGCCGCGCATCATCAGTGCATGACTTTCAACGACGCAATCGCTTGGTTTTTCTTTGAAGCGTTCGCCTACTAATTTGTCTAGTTTCATAATTGTCATTTCCTCCAAAAATAAATTCGTACATCAAATGTAAGTGCTCAAAATCGATTTTGAACAATTACATTTATGTTAGCATTTAGCCGGGCAAATGTCAACTTGCACAAACCAAAAGAGAGTGGTACAATGTGCGTAATTTGGAGCGAATGCAGAAAGGATGAAAGAATATGACATATCAGACAGCAGTTTTTGATTTGGATGGAACGTTATTAAATACATTAGAAGATTTAGCGGACGCCGTGAATTATTCACTTAAAAAAAACAAAATGCCACTTTGTACAATTACGCAGGTGTGTCAGTATGTGGGAAATGGAATTGTAAAGTTAATGGAGCGTGCGGTTCCATCCGGCAAGGATAATCCGGTATTTGAGCAGGCACTTTCTGATTTTAAAGAATATTATGCAGAACACTGCCATGACAAAACAGCACTGTATCCGGGGGTTCTTGCGCTTCTTCAAAATTTAAAGAAAAAGGGTGTGAAAATGGCGGTTGTATCAAATAAGGCAGATTTTGCGGTAAAAGAATTGATGCCGGTTTATTTTCCGAATTTGCTGGATGTGGCACTCGGAGAGATGGAAGAAATGGGGATCCGAAAAAAGCCGGCACCGGATATGGTTTATAAGGCATTGGCAGAGTTACGGTGTGATAAGAAAAATGCTGTTTATATTGGTGATTCGGATGTTGACTTAGCGACAGCAAAAGCCAGTGAAATGGACTGCATTGGTGTGAGCTGGGGATTTCGGGGAAGAACTTTTTTAGAAGAGCATGGTGCCGATTACATTGTCGATAAACCGGAAGAAATTGAAAAATTTTTCAAATAAAAACAAACGAATAAAAACAATAAAATGGGTCACAATAGCATTGTAAGAAACGATTTATTTGTAGAAAGTGAGGATATTTCAATGAAAAAAATAGTAGTTTTTGCAATGCTTGTTGTTTGTTTGTCCGCTATGGTAACCGGGTGCGGCAATAAAAATAACAGCGCAACGGACCCATCTGCTTCCCCGGAAGCAACAAATGAAGCGACACAGACGCCAACGAATGAAAATAATAACACAGCAACGCCAAATGCGACGGATGACAACAAAAACGATGATAACGATTTATCGGATGATGTAAAAGACGGCGTGGATGATGCTGCTGACGGTGTAAACGACGTAATTGACGGTGTGGATGACGCCGTTGATGATGTGACGGGAAACGATAAAAATTAATAATGGGATGAAAAAGAAGCAGCAACGGGATTGACCGAAACTGCTTCTTTTTTGTACATATATATTTTTATGCGAAATAGTTAAGGTAAATGAAAAAAATGTAAAATATGTAGTTTTTTTGTCAAAATTTTTATTGCTTGGAATATATTGGTATGGTAGAATATAAATTGTTATAGGGAGTTTTATGGGATAAATAATTGAGGAAGGAGGATATTTTTATGGAACAGAAAAACGGAGCAGCAACAGCTTCTACCATTCTTGGTATTGTGAGCTTAGTGCTCGCTATCATCGGAGGAATTACCTTTGGTGTAATTGGTGCCGCAATTGCTTTGATTTTAGGTATCGTAGCAGTTGTTCTCGGTATTAATGCCAAAAAACAGACAGGAGGCACAAAAGGTCAGGCTGGTTTTGTCTGTGGTTTGATTGGTATTATCTTTGCTGTTATTTTTGCAGTAGGATGTTCAATCTGTGGTGCTGTTGAGTCCAGCAGTACCAAAACAAGTTATACTTGTTATGGATGCGTTGGTGGTTCCTGTTTAGTAAGCAGTGATGTTAATGATGCAGCAGATAGTTTAAATGACTTGAGCAATGCATTGAACGACTTGTCAGATGCTTACAACTAAGAGAACAATATAACCAAAATAAAGAAGGTTGCTGCTTAGGCAGCAGCCTTTTTTCTAAGGAGGAGAAAATGTTTCCATCAATTCATTTAGGATTTGCAGATATTCCAACTTATAGCACAATTTTTTTGGCAGGTTTTTTTATAGCCATTGTTATAGCAAGAAAAATAGCAGGCCGCTATCGTCTGGCCAAGGAGGATGTTTTATATGGTGCCATCTATGCGGCGATTGGTATTCTTATCGGCTCTAAACTGTTGTATTGTTTGACAAGGCTTCCGAGCCTGATACAGAAATGGGATGCAGTTGCGGCTGGTTTTGATAAAAATTTCATGCAGACACTGTTATTTTTAATGAATTATTTGTTTGGCGGGCTTGTTTTTTATGGTGGCCTGATTGGTGCCTTTTTGGGGATCTTTTGTTACTGTAAGCAGTATCATTTATCCTATGTTTCGTATATGGATGTGTTTGCACCATTGATTCCATTTGTTCACGGTATTGGAAGAATTGGATGCTTTTGTTCCGGGTGCTGTTATGGCATTGAATACCATGGCCCTTTTGCGATACAGTTTCCGTATAATGAGGCTGTTCCGCAATTAAGTCAGGTGCCGCGTTTCCCCGTGCAGCTTTTAGAGGCGCTTATGAATTTTCTTTTGTGTGGTATTTTGTTTTGCCTTATGAAGAAAAAGAATTTGAGAAATGGACGGTTGATGGGAATTTATTTGATTTATTATTCCATTGCCAGATTTTTGTTAGAGATGCTTCGCGGGGATAAAATCAGAGGAAGTATCAGCATTTTTTCCACCTCGCAGTTAATTAGTTTGATTTTACTGCCGGTTGGAATTGTTTTGGTGCGTGGAAAATGGGTGGAAAAGCATTGCAAGGAAGAAAAAAGTGGTGTATAATTTTCCGTAGAAAAATGCCGGCGGGACAGGATGACCGGTGAGAAAGATATGGAAGGAAGAAAATTATGTTAGATATCAAATTTGTAAGAGAAAATCCTGATGTTGTAAAACAAAACATTAAAAATAAATTTCAGGAGCACAAACTGCCACTCGTGGATGAAGTGATTGCACTTGATAAAGAGCGCCGCGAGACACAGCAGAAAGCAGATGACCTTCGTGCTCTTCGTAAGAAAAATTCAAAGATGATTGGTGCGCTGATGGGTCAGGGCAAAAAAGAAGAAGCTGAGGCAATGAAGGAAGAGGTTGCCGGTTATGCCAAAGAACTTTCTGATTTAGAAGCACGAGAGGCAGAAATTGCAGAGGAATTGAATAAGCGCATGATGGTAATTCCAAACATCATTGACCCGAGTGTTCCAATTGGTAAAAATGATACTGAAAATGTAGAAATTGAGAAGTTTGGTGATCCGGTGGTTCCGGATTTTGAAATCCCATATCATGCACAGATTATGGAATCATTTGATGGACTGGATTTGGATTCGGCACGTGACGTTGCAGGAAATGGATTCTATTATCTGATGGGCGATATTGCAAGACTTCATTCTGCGGTTATTTCCTATGCAAGAGACTTTATGATTGACCGCGGATTTACCTATTGTGTGCCGCCGTTTATGATTCGTTCAAATGTTGTAACAGGTGTTATGTCGTTTGATGAAATGGATGCGATGATGTACAAAATCGAGGGTGAAGATTTGTATCTGATTGGTACGAGTGAACATTCTATGATTGGTAAGTTTATCGATAAAATTATTCCGGAAGAACAGCTGCCAAAAACTTTGACCAGTTATTCTCCATGTTTCCGTAAGGAGAAAGGTGCTCACGGAATTGAGGAACGCGGTGTTTACCGGATCCATCAGTTTGAAAAGCAGGAGATGATTGTTGTCTGCAAACCGGAAGACAGTAAAATGTGGTTTGATAAATTGTGGCAGAACACCGTTGATTTATTCCGTACATTGGATATTCCGGTACGTACGTTAGAATGTTGTTCCGGTGACTTGGCTGATTTGAAAGTAAAATCGATTGATGTAGAGGCATGGTCTCCACGCCAGAAGAAATATTTTGAAGTGGGAAGCTGCTCGAATTTAGGAGATGCGCAGGCACGCCGTTTGAAGATTCGTGTTGTCGGCGAAGGTGGTAAGTATTTTGCCCACACCTTAAATAATACAGTTGTTGCACCACCACGTATGTTGATTGCGTTCTTAGAAAATAACTTATGTGAGGATGGTTCAGTTAAGATTCCGAAAGCATTACAGCCATATATGGGCGGTAAAGAAAAAATTGAAGTGAAATAAAAATGACACAGTGTGGTTTTATAGTGAGACTGCACGATGACAGAAGATTCTGCTATCGTGTAGTCTTTGTTCTGTGATTTAAGGAAAGATAAATATAAAAATTTACAAAGAAAGGTGAGAGGAAATGCGAAGCAGCAAAAGGTATTTTGCACTGTTATTTCTTCTGTTTGCTTTGGCATTTGCCGGAGTGAATCAGACGAATTATGTGCAGGCAAAGGAGACGACACAAAAGATTTGTCTCTACTTAGGACAAAAGATTACTCTTGCGGATTTGCCGGAAGGGGAAGTGGTTTTAAGTAAAGAGCATGTGGTTGAGGTATCGGCAAACAAAGTTGTTACGACGATTGGTGCAGGTACGGTTACGATTTCCGTGAAAACGAAGGCGGAGACAGTTGATTATGCAGAAATTGAAGTAAAGAAAAATGAGATTCTTTCAGATTTGAGTTTTAACAGACAGTCTTTTGCAGCACATCCTTTGGGCGGTGGCTCTTTTCAACTGCCGATACCGCAGTTTGAATCGATGACGTGTGTATGGCAGGCAAGAACGCCGGAAACAGCCACAGTTACACAGGAGGGAATTATTACGCCGGTTTGTGCAGGCTTTGCAGAATTTTCTGTTACGGTTACGGATTCATATGGCGGTGTGTACTCTTTTGTGCTTGGTGTTGAAATTTTGCAGCCCCAATTTACAATCCAAAAGCAGAATTTAGCGAAGGGCTGTCAGACAACACTTTTGTTAGAATCTGTTGCAGGAAATCCGGTTGTTTATCAGACAAGGGATACTTCCATTGTTTCGATTGTTTCCTATAATCAGGCGGGTGTTGTAGTTAAGGCGAAAAAAGTAGGTTCTACTACTGTAGTGGCGCAGGTGGATGGCGTTCAGACCGAATGTGTGATTACGGTCACAAACCCGAAAATAAAAAAGGCATATGGTTTTTATCAGAAAAAGAAAAAACTGGCGGTCAAGGTGACTGGGTTAAATGCAGAAAGCCGTCCGCTCTTTCGTTCGTCTGATGTAAAAGTTGCTGTTGTGACAGCTTCAGGAAAGGTGACAACGAAAAAGTATGGAAGTGCCGTGATTTCCTGTGAGGTTGATGGAAAGACGATAAATTATTATCTGGCAGTAAGTACGAAAACGGCTGTACGGGCGATGCGGTATGGTTATAAACAGATAGGAAAGAAAAAGTACAGTCAGGCAAGGCGGATGGATAAAAACTATTATGACTGCTCCTCTTTTGTTTACCGGACCTATCGTGCGGTAGGAAGATATCTTGTCTGCAAAACAAGCTGGGCGCCGGTGGCGGCGGACATCGGCCACTATTATGTGAGAAAAGGAAAGTGCATTAAGGCAAAGAAAAACTATTCTGAAAAGAAAATGAGACCGGGAGATTTGATTTGTTTTGGCGGTTCGAAAGCTAAAAAGAATGGACGATATAAGCGAATATACCATATTGCAATTTACATCGGAAATGGTAAGACGATGGAAAGCAGTTCAACCTATAATAATGTTGTAATAAGAGACAGAGGAGTATTCAAAAAGAGCGAAATTCCGGTCGTTGTACGCCCATAATTTGTAAAAAAAGTAATTGACGAGTAAAATATCACGTGATACAATAAAGTTCCTTTCGAAAGGAACAGCAAAAAGCAGTGTTTCTCATGCGCAGGGGAGGCACTGCTTTTGCTTTATCAGACGGCGTGGTGTTTGTCTGGTGAATCTAATTTCATTTTATCTGTTTATCTGGTAAATGAGAATCGCAGCTATTTACATGATATATAAAGACAAGAGGGAGGACTGTCTATGAATTTAAAAATGAAAAAAGTAATTGCATGGGTGCTTGTGTGCCTGTGTGTGTTTGGCTCGATGCCAAAGGAAATGGTGAAAGCAGCTTCAAGCAGTACGATTTATTTTGTGCCGAAGGGGCAGCAGGGGCGGTATACGGACAATCTTGATGAAGCATTACAGAGTTGTTCATCACGTGGTGGAGAGATTATTTTGGAAAAAGATGTACATTATGATTTCCCAGATTTTATTTATTATGATACAATAAATAAGGATACTACTCTTGTAGTGTCGGAGGGCGTTACGTTGACAATCGGAAAAAAAGGATTGCGGATGAATGGAACTTTGCAGCTTCGCGGCGGAACAGTAGACTTGGAAAAATCGGAGGGGATTTTATATGGTTCCGGAAACGTTCTGGTGTTAGATGGACGTGTGATTAAAAAATCATATTCCGTAAATAAAAACAACAGTTCCATCTGCCTTGAAGCAAAAAGTATTTCATACGGTCAGAAACTGAAAGAGGCACAGATTCCCGAGGATAAAGTTGAGTGGTCAGTGCCGGTTGAGGGAACGTGGCAGTTTGTGAAAGGAGACTTAGTCCCACAATCGGGAACATCCAATCAGGATATTGTATTTGTGCCGAAATATCCGATGACGTATGATTCCTTATTCTTTACAAAGAGTGGGAAAGTAACGGTAAATACTGTTATCCCAAGACGACAGGATGAAAAAGAAGTACAGATTTTTGCCGGTCAGAATTTAATGAAAATTCATCCGGACTTGATGTATGTAAGTCCGGTTACCGGCGAAAAGGTAGCAGGTGAATTTAGCTTTTCTACGGATGCCAAAGAGTATGATGTTGGAAAACATGAGATATCGGGTGTGTTTACGCCACAGGATAATAATTATCAGTCGGTTACGGATACAGTGGTCGTTGATATTGTATCGGTGAAACCGGAGCAGGCAGCACCACCGGTTGTCCGCAATTATGGAATCTATGGGGACCGTTTGAATCAGATACGCTTCCTTGAAGGAAAATATAAAAATCCGAAAACGGGGGAAATCATCAAAGGAAGTTTTGAGTGGAAAGATGGCAGCCAACCATTGAAACTTGGAACCTGCGGGTACACAATGTTATTTATCCCGGATGGGAAAGGTTATGAAACTGTGGAGAGCGAAGTTTTGGTGGAAACACTGCCAAAAGAGATGGAGGAATTTGAGTGGCCATCGTGCTCCAATCTTTCCTTTGGTGAGGATTTGTCGAATTCTTCTCTTAGTTTCCAGAAAAACGAATATGGTATTTTCTTCTGGGAAGATGAGAAAGTTCAGCCATCGGTTAAAAATTCAGGTGTCCATGTTGTGTTTCGTCCGGCAGACACCATTCGGTATGACTGGAGCAAGGTGGCAGGGTATGATGAGAAGACAAAGACAATTACATGCTCAATTCCGATTACTGTGTGTCCGGTGAAAGGAAAACTGCCAACGATAAAAGCTAAGGAATGGAAAGAAGGCGAAACGGTTTCCGGATGCGCATTGTCGCTTGAGCCTGCGAAAACGGGAACGGTGACATGGAAAAATCCGGTGCAGAAAGCAGATAAATCAGGCTGGTATACGGTACTCTTTTGCCCGGCAGACTCCGATAATTATGACTGGAGCAGTTATGAGCAGGATGAAAAGGGAAATATCTGTATGCAGGTGTATCTTACTGTGGTACCAAAGCCGACGCCATTGCCAACGCTGACTCCAAAGCCGGTACCGACAGAGAAACCATCCCTTACACCATTGCCGGAATCAACGGAAGTACCGTGCACTACTCCTGTCGTACGAGAGAAAAATACATCCAAACAGGGCAGTAATGGAGTGGCGGGGACAAAACCGACGACAACTTTTATGATTACGCAGCTTGTATCAAAGACATCGAAGATTCAATCTCCGATTGTTCCGAAAACATCTATTTTGAAATGCGGCAGGAAAGGCAAACGAGTGCTGCTTCGCTGGAAGAAAAAGAAGGGTGTTTCCTATCAAGTTCAGTGGAGCACAAATGTTAAGTTTAAGAAAGCACATAAAAAGAAAGTGAAAAAGAATTACTATGTGATATCGAACAAAAAGATTGGAAAGAACTATTACGTGCGTGTCCGTTGTGTGAAAAAGAAAAATGGAGTGATTTATTATGGAAAATGGAGCAAGGTGAAAAAAGTATCCGTGTAACGATTTAGAAATTTTCTGTTAGAAAAAAGCAGGGAACAATGATTTTGTGCGAGCACAGTTATTGTTCCCTGCTTATGTTTGAATTCGTTCTATTTTAGTATTTCATATCTTTTAAAATATCACAGAAGTCAAAGGTTGCAAAATAATCCTGTGGAGTTTCTCCACGGCGAATCATCTGCACGCTGCCATCTTCTTTGAGAAGAAGCTCCGGCGATTTCAGTTTGCCGTTGTAGTTATAACCCATAGCATATCCATGAGCACCGGTATCGTGGATAACCAGATAATCTCCAATGTCAATCTTTGGTAGCATACGGTCTACGGCAAATTTATCATTGTTCTCACAAAGAGAACCGGTGACATCGTATTTGTGGTCGCAAGGTGCATCTTCTTTGCCGAGGACGGTGATATGATGATAAGCACCGTACATAGCCGGACGCATCAAATCGCAGGCACAAGTGTTCAAACCAACATATTCTTTGTAAATATGTTTCTGATGAATGCATTTTGTTACGAGATTGCCATAAGGTCCAAGCATGAAGCGGCCAAGTTCAGTAAAGATAGATACATCACCAAGTCCTGCCGGTACCAGAATTTTCTCAAACTGTTTGCGGACACCTTCACCGATTACCGCAATGTCGTTTGGTTCTTTGTCTGGTGTATATGGAATACCAATACCACCGCTCAAGTTGATAAATGTAATATTGGCACCTGTTTTCTCTTTCAATTCTACTGCGAGTTCAAACAGGATGCCGGCAAGCGTCGGATAGTATTCGTTGCTTACGGTGTTACTGGCAATGAAAGCATGAATACCAAAGTTTTTAGCACCCAGTTTCATTAATTTTTTGTAGCCCTCAATTATCTGCTCTTTGGTGAAGCCATATTTGGCATCGCCTGGGTTGTCCATGATGTCTGTACCGAGTTCAAATACGCCGCCTGGATTGTAACGGCAGCAGATGGTCTCTGGAATGCCGACATTCTCTGCTAAAAAGTCAATGTGAGTAAAATCATCCAGATTGATGTAAGCACCGAGTTTGCTTGCTTTTTCATATTCAGCAAGTGGTGTCACATTTGAGGAAAACATGATGTCATTATCATGAAATCCAAGGGATTCTGAAAGCATTAATTCGGTCAGAGAAGAGCAGTCAACTCCGCAGCCTTCTTCCTGTAAAATTTTAAGGATAAATGGGTTTGGTGTTGCTTTTACTGCGAAATATTCGCGATAACCCTTGTTCCATGAAAATGCCTTTTTCAAAGCGCGGGCATTTTCGCGGATTCCTTTTTCGTCATAAATATGAAATGGAGTCGGATAAGTTTTTTCAATTTCCTTAACCTGATCCAAAGTTAAAATTGTTTTCTTTTCCATGGTGAAAATTCCTCCAAATGATGTAGTGGGAATTACTTTAATTTCTCGCCGGTGAGTAATTCGTAAGCCTCCAGATACTTGTCAATCGTTTTCTTGGCAACATCTTCCGGAAGTTCCCAATCGTGGTTTCCTTCATTTTCTTTGAGCCAGTCTCTTGCAAACTGTTTGTCAAAGGATGGCTGGCCGTGACCCGGCTCATATCCTTTGGCAGGCCAGAAACGGGAACTATCCGGTGTCAGCATTTCGTCACCGAGAACAATGTTCCCATTTTCATCAAGACCAAACTCAAATTTTGTATCGGCAATGATAATACCTTTTTTCAATGCATAATCTGCACATTTTTTATAAAGAGCGATGGTATAATCGCGAAGCTTTTCAGCATACTCTTTTCCTTTGCCAGGAAATTCTTTTTCCAGTACATCAACGCTTTGCTCAAAAGAGATATTCTCGTCGTGATCACCGATTTCAGCTTTTGTGGAAGGTGTGTAAATTGGTTCCGGCAATTTGTCGGATTCCTGTAAACCTTCCGGAAGCTTGATGCCACATACGGTTCCGTTCTTTTGATAGCTTGCCCAGCCACTGCCAGTGATATATCCGCGCACAATACATTCAATCGGAAGCATAGTCAGTTTGCGGCACATCATGCTGTTGCCATCATAGGCCGGTTGCTGAAAGAATTCCGGCATATCTTTTACGTCGGCAGAAATCATGTGATTTGGGACAATGTCTTCAGTAAGGTCAAACCAGAATTTCGACATCTGGGTTAAAACAGTTCCCTTTTTAGAAATGATGTTTTTCAGAATTACGTCAAAACAACTGATACGGTCAGTTGCGACCATAATCAGACTGTCACCGTTGTCGTAAATCTCTCGTACTTTACCTTCTTTGATTGGTTTCCATTCGCTCATAGCGGTACCTCCATCTTTTATATGTTCGTCATTTACATAGTATAAATTTTTTTAACGAACCTGTCAACAAGGCAAAGCAAATCAAGTTCATTGCATTTTCAAAAAAAGGTGTCCGCAAATTTCCCATTCAGGAACGCTCCCGCTTAGGTGAACACACGTAGCGGTGCATGAGGGTATACTACGCCCTCTATGCACCGACGGTGTTCAAAATCCTTCATGGTGAAATTTGCGGACACCTTTTCTTGAAAAATTACAATTGAATTAATTTAGTCAAATCTTTCTTGATTTAAGTTACTGTCTGAAAGTGCATGCAACCTAAATTGCTGCCAAACAAAAAAAGAGTTGCATAGTTTTTTATTATTTTCTGAAAAAAAACAACCACGGAGAAGAAAATTGGCAAAAAACGTTGTTTTGCAGCCCAATTTTCTTTACTCAATCGGGATAATGTCCCAAAAATGCAACCATAAAGGACAAATTAAAGAAAAAGAGTTGTCTGGTGAGGAGATGGCAGGTGTGTGCAGGATTTTTTTGCATATTTACTGGTTTAGAGATTTGCCCACAGGAAGTGCTTTGGGAGTTTTCAGAATTTGTAATTTAGTGGAACCGCTTGGGAAGAGTGGGTTTTGAGTGCGTCATCAGGAGGCACTGGTGGTTTCAGTGCCCCTGATGTTACGCAGCTCAACGAGTGAGAACGCCCACGAGACACAAGCGGTTCCACTAAATTACTGAAACCTGAAAATTGACACACCACCCACCCCATGATTTACTTGAAAAAAACAAATGTTTGCTTTATACTAATAACGATTGAGCAAAAAAAGGCATATGTGCCGATAAAAGGCTAGTTTTAGAATGAGAGGTTTATCTTTATGAGCAATTACAGCGGCAGTGATATTGTAATCTTAGAGGGGTTAGAGGCAGTTCGCAAACGTCCGGGAATGTATATCGGAAGTACCGGAACGAGAGGACTTCATCATATGATATGGGAAATCCTTGACAACGGAATTGATGAGCATCTTGCCGGATTTTGTAACGAACTTCATTTAACGTTGTTAAAGGATGGCGGCGTTGTTGTCGAGGATAATGGACGTGGCGTGCCGGTTGACATTCACCCGACAAAGAAGATTCCGACGGCACGGGTTGTATATACCGTATTGCATGCGGGTGGTAAATTTAATAGTGATGTGTATAAAGTTTCCGGTGGTCTGCATGGTGTGGGTGCATCGGTTGTAAATGCGCTGTCAAGCCACATGATTGTGGAAATAAGACGAGATGGAAAAGTGTACCGGGATGAGTATAAAGATGGCGGTAAGCCGGTGACAAAATTAGAAAAAGGACTTTTGCCGGTTGTTGGAACCTGCATGAAAAATAAGACAGGCACGAAAGTTACTTTTTATCCGGATGATTCCATTTTTGAAACGGTGGAATTTAAGCCGGAGACGATTCGTAAAAAATTAAAAGAAATTGCTTACTTGAATAAAAATCTCAAAATTGTTTTCAAGGACGAGCATACGGGAGAAGAGCAAACATATCTGGAGGAGTTTGGAATTCAGAGCTATATCAAGTACATTAATCGTGATACTGCGGTTCTCCATGATGATGTTATTTATATAGAAGGAAAAAGTGGAGACATTGAGGTAGAAGTCGCTTTTCAGTATACACAGAATTATAGCGAGCAGATTAACGCTTACTGCAACCGTATCAATGTGGCAGACGGTGGAACGCTGGTTACCGGTTTCAAAACGGCACTGACACGAATTATGAACCAGTATGCAAGAGAATTAAACTTCTTAAAAAATAAAGAAGACAATTTTGATGGAAAAGATATCAGAAATGGTTTGGTTGCGATTGTTTCCATCAAACATCCGGACCCGCAGTTTGAGAGCCAGACGAAAAACAAACTCGGTAATACGGATGCAAAAACCGCAGTGGATGAAGTATTTAACCGTGAGGCACAGCGTTATTTTGATAAAAATGTGGAAGTGTTAAAACGAATCCTTGAAAATGTACATAAATCTTTTAAGGCGAGAACAGCAAGTGACAAGGCGAGAAAAGGTGTGATGAAACAGCTCCTTGATGTGGATACCAAAAGTAAACTTGCAGCATGTTCTTCAAAAAAATCAGAGGAATGTGAAATTTATATTGTCGAGGGTGATTCTGCGGGTGGTACTGTTAAGACGGCGAGGAACCGAAGAACACAGGCGGTTCTTCCACTTCGCGGAAAGATTCTGAATGTAGAAAAAGCACCACTTGAAAAAATTTTGGTAAATAACGAAATTAAAACAATGATTGCTGCTTTTGGCTGCGGAATCGGTGAAAATTTCGACATTAAAAAACTTCGTTACGATAAAATTATAATTTTAACCGATGCCGATGTCGATGGGGCACATATCAGCACGCTGCTGCTTACATTTTTCTACCGGTTTATGCCCGAACTGATTTATCAGGGAAAAGTATACCGCGGTCTGCCGCCGCTGTACCGGGTATCGTATGAAGATAAAAAAGGCAAGAAAAAGAATAAAGTATCCGAATATTTGTTCAATGATTTTGAACTTGAAAAATTCCGAAAGACCGGGAAAAAGATTTTGGAATTGCAGCGTTACAAAGGTCTCGGAGAGATGGATGACACGCAGTTATGGGAGACGACCTTAGACCCGGAGAGCCGTATTTTAGCACAGGTATCTATCAGCGATACGGTAGAAGCCGATGAAGTAACTGATATTTTGATGGGAAGTAACGTTCCACCGAGACGACAGTTTATTATGGATGAGGCGAAATACGCCAATCTGGACATTTAACGGGAGGAAAATCAGATGAGTGAAGAAAATATTATACAGTTGGATTTTTCAGAAGAAATGAAAACATCTTACCGCGATTATGCAATGAGCGTTATTGTGGCACGTGCTCTCCCGGATGTCCGTGATGGGTTAAAACCGGTTCAGCGCCGTATTTTGTATGCTATGAAAGAACTCGGATTGTCGCCGGACAAGCCACATCGAAAAAGTGCGCGTATTGTCGGTGATACGATGGGTAAATATCATCCGCATGGTGACAGTTCGATTTATGATGCGCTCGTGCATATGACAGAAGATTATTCATTGAATGCACCGCTTGTTGACGGTCACGGAAATTTCGGCTCAATTGACGGAGACGGTGCGGCTGCCATGCGATATACCGAGGCACGTTTGTCAAAACCTGGTATGATGCTGTTGGATAATTTGGACAAAGGTCTGGTTGATTTTTTACCAAACTTTGATGACAGTGAAAAAGAACCGGCCGTACTGCCGGCCACGCTGCCAAACCTTTTAATTAACGGAACAACAGGAATTGCCGTCGGTATGGCAACAAACATTCCGCCACATAATCCGACGGAAGTCATAGATGCCGTAATTGCGTACATGGACAGACCGGGAATTTCCATTGATAAATTGATGGATTACATTCCGGCACCGGATTTTCCAACCGGTGGAATCATTATCAACGCTTCCGATATGCGGGATATTTATGAAAAAGGAGAGGGAAAAATCCGTCTGCGTGCCCGCACAGAAATTGAAAAAGGAGATGCCGGCAGAACAAACATTGTTATCACGGAAATCCCTTACACCATTTCCGGAAATAAATTAAAACTCGTGGAAAGTTTAGCTGCGCTGGCAAAAGATAAAGTATTTGATGAGATTTATGATGTGCGCGACGAGTCCTCCAAAGAGGGTATTCGTATCGTTGTCGAAGTAAAAAAAGGCCGCGATATTGACAATCTTTTAAATGGACTTTATAAGAAATCCCAGATGGAGGATACCTATGGCGTAAACCTTTTGGCAATCCGTCCGACGGAAAATGGAACCGGACAGCCAAAAGTATTTAATTTGAAATCATTGATCGAGGAATTTGTTTTATTCCAAGAGGATTTGTATACAAGAGAGTATCAGTTCCTTTTGGAAAAGGCAAAAAAACGTCTGGAAATCGTTGAAGGGTTGATGAAAGCAACCGATGTAATCGATTTGATTATTGAAATTCTTCGTGGTTCTTCCTCCGTGAAACAGGCAAAGACGTGCCTTATCGAGGGAATTACGGAGGGAATCAAGTTTAAGAGTAAGGCATCGGAAAAAGAAGCAGCCACACTTTCCTTTACGGAAAATCAGGCGGATGCCATTCTTACGATGCAGTTGAGCAAGTTAATCGGACTTGAAATTTTAAAACTTCATGAGGAAAATGATACATTGATTGCGAATATTGCAGAGTATGAAAAGGTTCTTTCGGACAGTAAAGAACTTTATAAAGTTATTAAGGGAAGACTTCGTGAATTTAAGAAAATCTTTAATTCGCCACGCCGGACAAGCCTTATGGATACGGTGGCTAAAGCCTATGTTGAAAAAGTGGTTATTGAAGATTTGTATGTCTGCTTTGACCGCTTTGGCTATACCAAGGCAATTGATGCGGCTGCATTTGGACGGGCAAGCGAGGAAACAAAGAAAGATTTCAGTTTTGTACTGAAAATCAAGAACACGGATAAACTCTGCATTTTTACAGACAAAGGCAATATGCATCAGGTGAAGATGGAGAAAGTGCCAAGATGTAAGATGAAGGATAAAGGTACATTGATTCACTCACTGTGTAAAATGGAAAATGACGAAGAAGGACTTCTCTATGTCAGCTTTGAAGAATTGTTTGAGTCCATTTTGTTATTTGTGACAAAGAACGGTTATATTAAGTTAGTGTCCGGAGCGGAATTTGAGACCGGACGCCAGATGATTGCGGCGACAAAACTGGATGCGGACGATGAAGTAGTTGGTGTAATAATGCTTTCGGCAAGCGATGTTCTCACCGGAACAAAGAAAGTAATTCTTTTGACAAAAGACGGTCTTTCTCTTGGATTCCCGCTTAGCGAAGTGAGCGAACTCAAAAAGACAAGCCGAGGCGTAAAAGGAATTACATTGGAGAAAGAGGATACAGTTGCATTTGCAACGGTTGTTCATCCGGCTGCGGAAACATTTGAATATGAAGGAAAGACTTTAAATGCACGCAGGGTACGAAACCGCAAGCGTGCGGCGAAGGGGCAGAAAGCGAATTTGATGCAGAATACGCTTACACTTGAATAAGAAAATGAAACTTTTTCAAATTTACGTTAATGTTTTTATGCCTTCGTCCGATAAATATAGTAAGAAACGGTAAATGCGTTTTAATATAATAAGAATGGAGGCGTTGTTTTATGAGAATTGATGCGTATATGCAGGTAAGCCAGATTTACCAGGCAAACAAAACCAAAAACGCTCCAAAGACAGGAAAGGCAGGCAGTCGTGATTCCTTAGAGATTTCCAGTTTCGGAAATGCTTATCAGGTAGCAAAACAGGCTGCGTCACAGGCATCTGATGTCAGAGAAGACAAAGTGAAAGAGATTCAGGCACAGATGGCAGCAGGAACCTATTCTGTATCAATTGAAGATGTCGCAGACAAGATGGCAGATGCACTGCTTTCTTAATGACATAGGAGGGTATACATTTGGCTAGTTTGATGGAGGAACTGATTCAGACGCTGGATGCAGAAGAAAAGTGTTATTCTCAATTGATTCCGATTGAGGAAGAGAAGACGAGGGCGATTATTGCAAATGATTTAGAAGCTTTGCAGGATATAACCGTCAGAGAACATGATTTGGTGGATGAGACATCTGCCTTGGAAAACAAACGGGAACGAGTGGCGATTGATATTGCTACTGTTCTTGGGCGTGACCCGAAGACGATTACACTTGAGCAGATTGCATCGGTGTTGAAAAATCAGCCGGCAGACCAAAAGAAACTGCAGGAAGTGCATGACCGGTTACGGAGAACCGTTTCACGACTGCAGGAATTGAACAATCAGAACAAACAGCTTTTAAAAGAAGCAATTGACATGGTTGAATATAATATGAATGTGATACGAAGTACACGGATGTCTTCAGGAAGCAGCAACTATTCCAGTGATGCGTCCGAGGTGGCAGGTATGGCACCTCAGCATGGGATGTTTGATGCAAAACAATAACAGGCGCATGGATGCGATAGCCACCGCCTGTTTTGTTTTCGAGGACGGTTGTACTTTTTTTTATAAAGAATGGAGATGAGAACATGGGTAATCTGATGACAAGTTTTAATGCGGGTGTTTCGGGACTTCACTCCGCACAGCAGTCGCTGACTGTTACATCGCATAATCTTGCCAACGCGGGAACCGTAGGCTATACAAGACAACAGGTTCTTGTGACGGATTCCTTTTATCAGAAATCGTACGGAGTACATGACAATGTTATGGCGGTTGGTACCGGAACGACGATTTCATTGACAAGACAGGTTCGCAATACCTTTTTGGATGATCAGTACCGGCTGCAGGTTGGACGCCAGCAGTTTTATCAGGCGAACAGCAATGCGGCACTGGAAATAGAAGATATGTTGGGTGAGCTGCACGGCGAAGAATTTCAGAGCAGCATTACAGACCTCTGTGGTGCGTTGAGTTCTTTGGCAACCCACGCAGACGATATTGTATATAAAGACCAGCTTGTAATGATGGCATCCCAGTTTATTGAACGGGCAAAGGTGTTGCAGGATGAGTTAAATACCTATCAGACGAGTCTGAACACGGAAGTAAAAAAACAGGTGGATACGATTAATGATTTGGTTGGAAAAATCAAAGAGTTAAACAGAGATATTCAGAAATACGAGGCGACCGGAGAGCCGGCAAATGACTACCGTGACAAGAGAAATGAGTATTTGGATGAACTCAGCCAGTACATAACATTTGAGACGAATGAGCAGCCGGATGGAACCGTTATGATTTATTCGGAGGGTGGATATCTTTTGGACTCAGTCAATCAGTATTTCCTTACAACGAAATACGAAAGTGACACCTCCAAACTTTTAAAACCGGTCTGGGAGACCGGCGAGAATTATTACCGCTATGACAGCCTAGAGTATTCCAGTGAAAATAATACGGATGTAGGCGGGCTTCGCGGACTTTTGGTGGCACGAGGCAGTTATGCGGCAACCTATGTAAATGTTCCGCAGAAACCAAAGGAAGAAGATTACAAAAATGGCGGCGTGCTGGATGTGAATGCTTATAACCGCGCTATGGATCAGTTTAATGATGATTTGGAAGTTTATAACAAAACCATCGGTGCTTCCGTTGTGATGACGATTCAGAGTGAATTAGATACTTTGATTCATGGGATTGTAACAACCGTCAATGATGTGCTCTGCCCGAACAAAGAGATTACAATCGAAGTTGAGGACAAAGATGAAAATGGCGTTGTGACCGGAACACATACCGAAAAAATTAAAGTACTGGATGAAGAGAAGGCACTGATTGGTGATGATAAAAACCGTACGATGGGAACAGAATTATTTTCCCGCCGTGGTGTGGAACGCTACACCAAAGAAAATGTAACAGTTGTAAATGATGATGGTACGACAAGTGTAGTGCCTGTTTACCGTTATCAGGAAGAGGATCCGTCCGATGTGTATACGATGTATACGACGAGCCAGCTTGTGCTGAATCCGACTGTTGGAAGAGATTCTTCCACACTGCCGACGATGTACAGTGATAAGAGCGATGGTAAGAAAGGTTATGCAAATAATGAACTGCTTGGCATTGCACAGGCGTTTGACGAGTCCATTGGAACACTAAATCCAAATTCATTGACAACATATGATATTAAACATTTTTATGTTGGTATGGTAACTGAACTTGGTACACAGGGCAATGTTTGGAATGGTATTATTGACAACCAGAATATCACAGTAAATACCATTGACAATGAGAGACAGAATGTAATGGGAGTTTCTACCGAGGAAGAACTCTCTAATATGATTAAATATCAGCAGTGTTATAATGCATCATCAAGATACATTACGACAGTGGCACAGATGTTAGAGTATTTGATTGAACGGTTAGGAGGATGATGATATGGCATCAACATTTGGTTCTTTGGAGATAGCAAAATCCGGTATGATGGCGTACAATGCAGCGTTGCAGACAACGGCACATAACGTGGCAAATATTGAAACAAAAGGCTATTCCAAACAGACAGTAAATATGGTTTCGTTAGTTGGCAATAAAACTTCTGTAACAGTTCAGGGGTTCGGTGTAAATGTTGCAAGTATCACAAGAAACCGAAACGAATATTACGATACGAAATATCAGCGCACGCAGTCAACTTACAATTACTATCAGACACAGTCCTATTATCTGAAAGCATTACAGGATCAGATATGCGGAAATGTAACCAGTGATGAGAAGTCAAGACTGACCGATGCATTTGATGATTTTTTTAGTGCGTTAAGTAATCTTAGAGGAAATGCCAATAACAGCACCATTCGCCGTCAGGCAGTAACAGTAGGTGAAACATTTACCGATTATGTGCAGAATGTGGCAACCGGTCTGCAAAAACTCCAGGATGAAGCAAATACACAGGTGAAAACCTGCGTTGATCAGATTAATGCATACGCAGAAAAAATCGTGGCGTTGAATAAACAGATTGACACAGTAGAGGCGTATGGCGGAATTGCGAATGACCTTCGCGACCAACGATCCCTTTTGATTGATGAGTTGTCCCAGTATTGTGATGTGGAGACAAAAGAAATCCCACCGGATAACGGCGTAGGTGAAAATCAGTTCTATGTTTATATCAATGGGGGAACACTTGTGGACACCTATAAAGTGAACGCACTGGTAACTAAGCAGAAAGACACCTATGTAAACATTAACGATATCACTGGTTTGTATGATGTCAGCTGGGCAGATGGAAGTACCTTCAATATGCATAGTACAGCAATTGGCGGACAACTTCAGTCGTGTATTGAGACTCGTGACGGAAATAATGCAACAAATCTTCATGGCACTGTTGACTCAATTGCGAACGATGCCGATGGAAAACTTGTTCTTACTGTTACCGGAACAAACTGCAATGATGTGCAGGTGTTAAATATTCCGGCACATGATGGTGAGATTACTATTAATAACCGCACTTATGCGTATGATAATTTTGAAGTAAAAGTGGATGCAGCAGGTAATTTTACGTATGACTTTACGTTGAAAGGTACAACAAAAGCTGCTGATGCGAAAGCACTTCAGATTGCGGTGGCAAATGGTTATACCGCACAGGTTGGTGATTCGATTGACAACCGTGGTGTTCCGTATTATATGGCACAGTTAAATGAATTTGTCCGTACATTTGCACAGGAATTTAACCGTGTTCAGAATGGCGGTTATGATTTGCATGATAATCCGGGTGTTGACTTCTTTAATGCAACGGTCAAAGCAACCGGCGACAACTATATTTTCCAGGAGTCGGTAGACGGAAAAGACGCTTCCTTTACTTCGGAGGCGAAGAAAAATGCAGACGGCACCTACACCGGTTCTTACTATTACATGACTGCATTGAACTTCTCGATTACAAAGAAAGTTGCGGATGACCCGGGATTACTTGCATGCAAGGCAAAAGCAAATCCGGATGACAATGTAGGAAGTGATAACGGTGATAATTTGCAGAAACTGACAGAAATCAAGGACAACTCGAAAATGTTTGTCCACGGTGCACCGGATTCCTTTATTCAGTCACTGACTGCACTGCTTGGTGTTGATGCGAAAAAAGCGGATACGATGGAAAAGAGCCAGAGCAATCTTTTGTATGCCATTGATACCAACCGTAAATCGGTATCCGGCGTAGATGAAGATGAAGAAGGTTCGGATATGATTGTGTTCCAGAATATGCTGTTTAACCAGTACAAGATGTTAAATGTGTTAAATGAAGTACTGGATAAATTGATTAATGAAACCGGCGTGTGATGCCGATAAATAAAGTATAAAAAGATGAATTTGAGATTCGGAAACGGAGGGCTGACATGAGAGTAACGAATACGATGATGCGTAACAATTCCATGTTGAATATGCAGAAAAATAAGGTGGCATATAATAAATATCTGACACAGTATAATACGCAGAAAAAAATACAGAGACCATCGGATGATCCGACGATTGCGGCACGTGCCCTCAAATATCGTACAACTTTGGCAGAAATTGATCAGTATCTGACAAATATCAAGGATGCAACATCCTGGATGGGTGCGACAGAAACTTGTTTGAAAACTGTTAATACAAAACTTACGGATATGATTGATTACTGCACACAGGCGGCTACCGGCACTTATAATGAGAAAGACCGTGCGGATATTGTGACACAGTTAAAGCAGTTTTCAAAATATATCTATGAGCAGAATGCCGATGCGGATTATGCCGGACGTTATCTGTTTACAGGATTTCGTACCGATGTGCCGATGCTTTTTGATAAAGAGGAGACGGGGACTACTTATACGATTACAGAGAATATTGATATTAATACCATTAATAAATATCAGTATGTATATGGAGAGGCGTCTTACAATGCGGGAAGCAGTGCGGCGGATTATGCCAATCAGGCATCCGAGTTTGCAACGACGCACCGTGCACTTTTATCTTATGATAAATTAGATGATAACCAAACAGTAAAACTTACTTATACGGACTCGACCGGAACACAGCAGACAGTTACTGCAATTACGAAGAGTGTAGCAGCGGATACAAAGTATAATGAGCATCTGCACCCGGGAGCTGATGAGGTGTATTTTGTTCCGGAAACCGGTGAGCTTGTATTTGGTGACGATGTTTATGACAGTATTCGTGCCGGAAAAGATTTGAGCGTTGATTACAAGAAAACAGAATTTGCTGCAAAAGATGTGCGTCCGGAACATTATTTTAACTGTACGGCAGTGGATAATACAACCGGAGAGGTATCGAATTACCGCACAGCAGGTACTCAGAATATGATGTACCAGATTAATTTTAGTCAGACTTTGGTTGTTAATACAGAAGGCTGTGATTCCATTAATCTGGCAGTTGGCAGAACGATTTCTGATATTACAAATATCTGTAATGACTTGGATGTGATGGAAGCCAATCTGAAGTCTGTGGAGAAGCGGATTAATGACTGTGATGAAAATGATAAAACAACATTGGCCAATCTCAATGAGTTAAAGAGCCAGATTGAGACAGAGATTCAGCTTCAGAAGACGGTGCTTGGAAAAACGCTGGGCTCTGCGATTACGACCTGCCAGTCAGCAAAAGATGAATTGAATGTGGCACTTGCTGACCATGGTTCCCGTTATAACCGTATGAGTATGACAAAATCGAAACTGGAACAGCAGCAGAATGATACAAAAGAAGCAAAATCCGATAATGAAGATGCAGATTTGGGAGAGGCTTATGTAAACTTCTCGGAGGCGGACCTTTTGTATCAGGCGACTTTGAATGCGACATCGAAGATACTCGGTCAGTCACTGCTTAACTTTATTTAATTAAGGAGGAATTGGGATGTTAGTAAAAACAAAATTTTTTGGGGAAATCGATTTACCGGAGGAAAAAATCATTACTTTTGAACGCGGTTTGATTGGGCTTGCTGATTATAAAAAATTTACGATTTTATATGACTGTGAAAAAGAGAACAGCAACATTTCCTGGTTACAGAGTGTTGAGGAACCAACTTTAGCACTTCCGGTTGTAAAACCATGGATTATAAAGGAAGATTATAATCCGGTTGTTGAAGACGAGCTGCTTTCTCATATTGGAGAACTGACGGAAGAGAATCTTGTGATTTTAGTCACAATGACAGTTCCGGAACAGATTGAACAGATGTCAGTGAATTTAAAAGCACCGATTATTGTGAATGCTGACACAAGAAAGGGTGCCCAGATTATCTGTGACAATAACGATTATGAGGTGAAATACAAAATATATGACATCCTCAATGCAAAAAAGGGGGATTGTTGATATGTTAGCATTAGCAAGAAAAGTAAATGAATCCATTATTTTAAATGATAATATCGAAGTCACTGTTTTGGAAGTAAAAGGGGATCAAGTGAAAATTGGTATTAACGCACCAAAAGATGTTCCGATTTACCGCAAAGAACTTTTTGTACAGATACAGGAGGCAAATGCAGCGGCGGCCAATACGGTAAATCCGGCAGCACTTGGTGAGCTGTTAAAAGACAAATAAATAGGACAAAAGAAGAAGCGTTTCACGAATTTTGGTAAAGGGGTTAATTTTTTTGAAAAGGTAGCCGATATTTACTTTAAGTTAGGGAAAACGTTTCTTTTTTATTACACATGGAGGTGTTATTATGGATATGGAAAGTATTAGTAGTGTTAATTCAAATTATAGCTCGACAGAGAGTGTTAAGGTTAAGCGTGCACCGGTTGAAAGTGCACATACAGCAGCGCAGTCTGTTTCCGAGGCTTCTTCTGCAGCTGTGAGGACGGTATCTGAATCCGGAGAAGCGACGAATCAGAACTGTGGAAACAAAGAGCATAACCCAAGCGAAGCAACGATTGACGATGCGGTAAAAAGCGCAAACCGTCGTATGGAGCATACGCGTTGTGAGTATTCGTATCACAAAGAGACAAATCGTGTTTCGATTAAAGTGATTAATGAGGATACCGATGAAGTCATCCGTGAAATTCCACCGGAAAAATCTTTGGATATGCTCCAGAAGATGTGGGAGATGGCTGGTATCTTAGTAGATGAGAAAAGATAGGAGGTATCACTATGGGAATCAGAATGAGTGGATTATCATCCGGTATGGATACAGAGGCAATTGTAAAAGAATTGATGTCCGCCCAGAGTATGAAGAAAAATAAAGTAGTGAAGGCAAAAACAAAACTGGAGTGGACACAGACTAAATGGTCAGAGTTGAATACCAAGCTGACAGGTCTTTATAATAATTTTGTGTCTAAAATGCAGTTATCTACTGCTTATAAGACAAAGAAAACAACAGTTTCGGATGCGACAAAAGCAAGTGTTGCAGCAAAGACAAGTGCTGCGAACGGAAATTATTCGATGGAAATTAAAAATGTAGCAACTTCTCAGTATTTGACCGGCGCTAAAATTAATGCAACTGCATCGGACAAATTGACAGATATTGATTCTTCGCTTTTGAATAAAGAAATCAGTATTACAGTTGGTGCCAAGACAACAAAGTTTGCTGTTACTGCAGACACTACATTAAAAGACTTCACGAGTGCTTTGCAGAGTGCGGGTCTAAATGCAAGTTTTGACGATGCACAGAAACGTCTGTTTATCAGCAGCAAAGAAAGTGGTCTTGAAAATGCTTTTTCTATCACGACATCAGGTATTACGGATGCGGAGGTGAATGGCAGAAAGGCACTTCGCGATGCGGCCGGTTACAGCAGTATGACAAGCAGCAATAAGAAACTGTTTGATTCTGCAATGGAGAAACTGCAGACGTCGGGCGTAGGAACCGATGATTATAACAGTGCGTTAAATACGATTGCAAAGCTTTCCTATGAGACGAAGAAAACGTCAGCGGAAAATGCTGCGACGACTTACGTAAAAGCAAAAATTTACAGTGAGAAGTACAGTGAGTATGAAGAAAAGGCAAAAGAGAAGTTAAAAGACACCTATTTTGAAGAAGATGGCAGTCTGAAACCAGGTAAGACACAAGAGGCTTATGATGCAGCAGTGGCAAAACAGGCTGATGCTGATACAACTTCGTATGTAGGAACGCAGTTAAAGGAAAGCGATGTGAAGTTGCAAATTGATGAAGCAGCTTTTTCCGGCAAGACGGAAGCGGATATGGCTGATTTCAGTGAAGAGGCAGTAAAGAAATATTATGGTGAAACGGTAACCGCCTTTACCGGTATGGATGGCGTAGATGAGGAGAGCGAAAAAAACCGCCTTACTTCCTATGTACAGGATTATGCTTCTATTTCTGACCGTGATGAGGTTCTGGCAGGTTCCGCCTTATCCGGACTTGGTATGGCTGATATCGCAGTCGATGCAGATGGAAATGTTACGGTTAATGGTGGAGCAAATGACAGCAGTAATTCCACGATTCCAAAGGGTATGGCGTTGATTGAAGCTTCTGACAGCAAGATTATTTTGAACGGGGCAGAGCTTACATCCTCTTCCGCCGTTGTTTCAGCGAATGGATTGGATATCACACTGACCGGATTGACAAAAACAGATGAGCCAATTACTTTCTCTGTAACAAATGATACGGAGAGTGTTTATAATTCCATTAAGAGTTTCCTGAAAGAATATAATTCTGTAATGAAGGAAATGAACACACTTTACAATGCGGATTCTGCCAAAGGTTATGAGCCATTGACCAGTGAGGAAAAAGAGGCAATGTCAGATGACGATGTGAAACTTTGGGAGGATAAGATTAAAAAGTCCCTGCTTCGCAGTGATTCAACATTGAGCAGCATTATGAGTTCAATGCGTTCGGCTATGATGTCAACAGTTGAGTATGATGGCAAAACATATGCGCTTTCCAGTTTTGGTATTATGACATCAACGGATTATACAGAAGGTGGTCTGCTCCATATTTATGGAGATGCGGATGATTCTGTATATTCGGCAAAAGATGATAAACTCAAAAAAGCACTTGATGAAGATCCGGATGCTGTAATTGCAACATTGACCGGTGTCTTTGGCAAACTTCGTGAGACTATGAGCCAGAAGATGTCGGCAACGAAATACAGCAGTTCCTTGACTTTCTACAATGATATCAAGATGAAGAGTGATGTGAAATCGTATGAAGATGAGATTGAGGACTGGGAAGACAGACTGGCTGAGATGGAAGACAGTTACTACAGTAAATTTACTGCGATGGAGACTGCGCTTGCAAAACTGCAGTCACAGCAGAGTTCCATGTCAAGTCTTTTTAGTAGTTGATGAGTAAATAAGGGAGAAGTTTGAGTATGAATCAAAATACGATTAATGCATACCAGAGAAATGCTATTCTGACGGCATCGCCGGCAGAACTTACACTGATGCTTTATGATGGGGCGATTAAATTCTGTAACATCGCAATTATGGCGATTGAAAAAAAGGATATGGAAAAGGCGCATGTGAATCTGAAAAAGGCACAGGCGATTATTTCCGAACTCCGTGTGACACTCGATCATAAGTACCCGGTGTGGGAAGATTTTGACCGGGTGTATGATTACATTTACAGACGTCTTGTAGAAGGAAACATGAGCAAGGAGATTGATGTAATTGAAGATGCTCTAAAGTATATTCGTGAGATGCGTGACACTTGGAAGGAAGTAATGAAGAAAGCTGCCGGTGCGAAGTAACCGGCAGGACAGATGTGAGGGGATGCCGATGAATTCAAACAATAGTGTCTATGTGAGAATGATGGTGGATGTGCTGAAAAGAAAAGAAAAAATTTTGCAACAGATTCTGGAACAGACGAAAGAACAGGAAGTAATTCTAAAACAGGAGGACGTCGATTACGACCGTTTTCAAGAACTTTTAGATGAAAAAGGAAGACAAATCGATGAACTGAATCAGATTGATGAAGGTTTTGATGCTCTGTTTAAGAAGGTTGAAAAAGAAATCACGGTTCACAAAAAAAACTATTTGACAGAGATTGTTACGATGCAGAAATTGATTTCTGCGGTATCAGATTTGGGTCTGCGGATTCAGGCACTGGAAGCGCAGAATAGTGAACGTTTCAAAATCTATCTTGCGTCAAAGCGCAAGCAGATACATGATTATCATGTGAACAGTCAGACGGCATCACGTTATTATCAGAATATGGCAAATTCACATCGACCGGAGCAGTCGTATTATTTCAATGAAAAGCAATAAGTTATTAGACAGACTAGGACAGGTCTTATTCACCTGTCCTAGATTGTTTTATGAAGGGAGAAAATAAATGGATATAAAGGGAACCATCCTGCGGGCAAAAGACGGTCATCCGGTTCCGGTTTTAGAAAGAGATGGACTTAAAAGACATCTTGGAAGTATGTATGATGGAGCGGTTGCGGCGTCATGCTGGTGCGAAAAAGTGGTGTCAAAACGGACGGAAAATATCATTTTGTTTGGCATGGGGGACTGCCGGATTGTGTTGGAACTTATCGAAAAGGTGCCGGGGCAGATATTAGTTTATGAGCCGGAAAACTTAGTGTTTTCACAGATGCGAACAAGTAATCTGTATAAAAAAGCGGTGAAATGCCGCCGTGTGAAAATTTTTCAGGCATCGGAGCATGCTAAATTTTCTTGTACTGCGAAAGATTTACTGGATGATGACTGGGTGGAGGAGACAATGCTTGCGGTGCATCCGGGTTATGTGGACTGGTATGAGGAAGAATTTTTGGAAGTGCAGGAAATCTGCCAGAAAATATGTGATGATATTACGTTTATGAGAGCACCGTTAAAGCGTTTTACGGTGGCGATGATACGAAACCAAATTGCGAATTTCCCGAACATGACAAAAGGAGTTCCATTAAGGCGTCTTTACCGAAAGGGAAATGCAGATATTCCGGTTATATTAGTGTCTGCGGGACCATCGTTAGAGAAGAATGTGGAAGATTTAAAAGAGGCGAAGGGACATGCACTGATTTGGTGTGCGGATGCTGCATTGCCGACGCTGCTTTCTCATCAGGTGATACCGGACTTGGTTGCAAGTGTGGATGCCGGAAAAGATTTATTTTGTTTTGAAGATGAGAGAAGTAACCTGATTCCCGTATTAGGGTCTTCCAATACAAGAACTGAATTTTTAAACCGTAATACCGCAAAGAAAATATGGGGATTTGACCATGAGCAGATTTTGATGATGCAGAAACGTGCAGGAATTGAGATATCACAGGTTCCATATTATCTTGGTGTTTCGACGGCGATGTTTTCCTCAGCCGTTGAATTTGGAGCAGAAAATATTATTTTTGTTGGTCAGGATTTAGCATATGCATCCGATGGTTCATCTCATACAAATGGGAAAAAAGAATATTATGTAGACGCGAGCGGAATTGAAACAGACGGTTATTATGGAGATAAAGTGTATTCCCGCATGGACTGGCTGGAATTTAAAGACTGGTTTGAGAAGATGATTGCCCTTTACCCATCGATTACTGTGACGAATGCAACCGAAGGCGGTGTACGGATTGAGGGAACGATTCAGAAACCGCTAAAAGAGGTCTGTCAAGAACTCGGGCAGAAGGCGGTTTGCTTTGAAGATTTTCTGGAGGCTGAGGACAATCAGATTACAGAAAAAGAGGCTGTTCTTATGAAGGAGCAGATGGTGCAGTGTGTCCGCGATTTAGAAGCAGTTCGCTTGTGGGGGTACGATGTGACATTCTTTGAAAAAGATTATCATCAGTTCCCGGTGATGAGCATGATTCTTTCGTATATGAAAATACTGGAAGGAGACCGAAGGGAGCGTTTTGAGACGGCGTTATCCTTTGTGTCGGATGAATTGGAAAAAGGAGGATGGGGCAGATGACGATTTGGCAGCAGATTGCGGTTTGCTTTTATCAGAATGAAATTGCAGACGGCATGGATTTGTTTATGGCAAATGCAGCAAAACTTGGTACAAACAAAAGCGCAGCTCCATTGATCAATCCAATTTTTGATGCAATTGAGCGGGCAGATTATACATATGCAGCGGATCTTTTGTACCATGAAATACAGGGTGAATAAAAAAATAAAAAGAAAAATCAAAAAAATTTAATTTAGGGGTTAAGTATTTTGATGCCTATCCGATATATATAGTGTCAGGAAGATAATACACTTCCAAACAGACGATAGTAACGAGCGGAGTGGGCGAGAAATCATGGCAGGGCCCGCTGTGATGGAAGCCACTCCTCTCGATATTATAACAAAAAATTAAAAACAACCCGTAAAAGGAATTGCGGTGTATTACAAGGAGGTAATCATTATGATCGTACAACACAACATTACATCAATGAACGCTAACAGACAGTTAGGAATCGTAGGAAACAACTTGGCTAAATCTACTGAGAAACTTTCCAGTGGTTACAGAATCAACCGTGCAGCTGATGATGCAGCAGGTCTTGCTATTTCTGAGAAAATGAGAGCTCAGGTTCGTGGCTTGAATCGTGCATCTGACAACGCACAGGATGGTATTTCTCTTATCCAGACAGCTGAGGGTGCTATGGATCAGCAGCATGCAATCTTACAGAGAGCTCGTGAGTTGGTAGTTCAGGCATCTAACTCCGGTGTATTGGATAAAGACAGTGATGACGATTTCCAGAAGATTCAGGACGAGTTGAATGAAATCGGTAAAGAGTTTGAGCGTATCAACTCTGATACTGAGTTCAACAAGAAAAAACTGTTGGATGGTAACTACACAAGCCAGTATTTCCAGGTTGGTGCAAACAAAGAGCAGGGTATCTCTGTTTCTATCGCTAAAACAACTTGGACTAATCCTGATATCACTGGTGGTGATGGTAAAGATAACTCTGCAGTTATCGATACAATCGATGACATGATTAAGAGTGTAACAACTGAGCGTTCTAAACTTGGTGCTGTTCAGAACCGTCTTGAGTACACTGTTAAAGTGGATGACAATACGGCTGAGAACATGCAGTCTGCTGAATCCCGTATCCGTGATACTGATATGGCAGATGAAATGACAAAATTCTCCAAGGAGAGCATCTTGCAGCAGGCAGCTACTTCTATGCTGGCTCAGGCAAACCAGGCAAATCAGGGAGTACTTTCTCTGTTACAGTAATCTCGGCTGGTTTGATGACTGCGTAAAGCAGTATCATAATGAATTGTACGAAAAGGGAGAGACCACTTGGTCTCTCTCTTTTTTTGTAGAAATCTAGTTTGCATTGTGATAAAATAAGACCATAGATTGTGAACTGCTACAAAGAAAAAGGTGTGTGAAAATTAGGATGAATCAGAGGAAAAAAATACTGTTTATTACTGGTACCAGAGCCGACTATGGAAAAATCAAACCGATTATGCAGAAGATGGAAAAAAAGCGTGAGGAATATGAGGTATTTGTCTATGTTTCCGGCATGCATCTTTTGCAGAAATACGGAAGCACTTACCGGGAAGTGCAGAAGGATGGTTATAGAAATACATATGTTGCCTTTGAGCAGGTGATGACGGATAACATGAGTTATAACTTAGGTGTTGTGCTTATGAATCTGGCACGTTATGCGGAACAGATTAAACCGGATATGATTGTTGTGCACGGAGACAGGATTGACGCCCTGGCGGGTGCAATTACCGGGGCACTGAATAATATTTTGGTGGCGCACATTGAGGGGGGCGAGATTTCCGGCACGATCGATGATTCGATCCGGCATGCGATTTCTAAGTTTGCCCATCTGCACTTTGTATGCAATGAGGAAGCAAAAAAAAGACTGCTTCAGATGGGTGAGCAGAAAGAGCGTATTTTTGTGATTGGTTCTCCGGATATTGATATTATGTTAAGTGATACCCTTCCGTCTTTGCAGCAGGCATATGAAAAGTATGAAGTGGAGTTTGATTCTTATTCCATTTTTATGTATCATCCGGTGACGACTGAAGTTGAAAAATTGCCGGAGCATATTGGAGAAGTAGTTGATGCCTTGCTTGCATCGGAGAAAAATTATATTGTGGTATATCCGAACAATGATAATGGAACGGAAATTATTTTAAATGAAATCGGGCGGCTGTACGGAAATAAAAGATTTCGTGTTTTTCCGTCCATTCGTTTTGAATATTTTCTGACTTTTTTGAAAAATGCGGATGCGATTATTGGAAATTCCAGTGCGGGAATACGGGAAAGCGGTATTTATGGAATTCCTGCTATTGATATCGGCAGCAGACAAAAAGGCAGATACAATGAAAAGATGTTAAAAAATATCCAGCATGCCAGAGAGGATAAGGCGGATATTTTAGATAAATTACAAAATATTTCATCCCACCGGATTCCATCGAGTGGATTTGGCGTGGGAAATAGTACCGAATTGTTTTTTGAAGTGTTAAAACGTGAGGATATCTGGAATTTGGATATCCAGAAGATTTTTGTGGACATACGGGGGCTGAAAAGATGAAAAAAACATTTTGCATTGGAGATATTTGCGTTGGAGATGACAAGCGTGCACTTGTGATTCCGGAGATTGGAATTAATCATGAGGGCAGTCTTTTGGTAGCGAAAGAAATGGTGTCGGCGGCATACCGTGCCGGCGCACGGCTGATTAAACACCAGACTCATGTGGTAGAAGATGAGATGTGTCAGGTGGCAAAGCAGGTCATTCCCGGAAACTCTTCGGATTCGATTTATGACATTATGGCGCATTGTGCGCTGAGTGAAGAAGACGAAAAAGAGTTAAAGGAATACACCGAGAGCCTTGGCATGGAATTTCTTAGTACGCCATTTTCCAGAGCAGCGGCGGAGCGGTTAGAGAGAATGGGTGTAAAAGCTTATAAGATTGGTTCCGGTGAATTAAACAATTATCCACTTGTGGAGCATATTGCTGAGTACGGAAAGCCGATGATTGTTTCAACCGGAATGAATGATATTAAAAGTGTGGCAAAAGCAGTGAATATTATGGAGAAGTATGGCGTTCCGTATGCACTGATGCACACGACAAATCTGTATCCGACCAAACCGGAGTGGGTTCGTCTCGGTGCAATGCAGGAGATGATGAGGGAGTTCCCGGATGTGCCGATTGGACTCTCTGACCACACGTTAAATAACAATGCGTGTATTGCGGCGCTGGCGCTTGGTGCGGATTTGGTAGAGCGTCACTTTACGGATGAAATGGCAAGAAGTGGACCGGACATAATATGCTCGATGGACGAGGCAGCTTGTGAGGAACTGATTCAAGCGGCAATTGAAGTTCCTATGATGCGCGGCGGAACGAAAGGGGCACTGCCGGAGGAACAGGTCACAATTGACTTTGCCTTTGCTACTGTGGTTACGATTGCACCGGTTAAAAAAGGTGAAGTTTTCACAAAAGAAAATATTTGGGTAAAGCGTCCGGGAACGGGTGAGATTTTAGCCAAAGATTTTACAAAAATACTTGGGAAAAAAGCGGTGGAGGATATTGCCGCAGATACGCAGTTGAAAAATGATATGGTAGAGTAAAGGAGACGAGGATGAAAAATTATAAGAGTCTTTCAGTGTATAAAGGCCGGGATGTTTATATTTTTGGAGCATCCGGAGGGGGAGAGATTGTAAAAGATTATTTGGAATGTCATGATGTGCCAATTCGTGCATTCGTGGATTCCAATGAGGAGAAGTGGGGCACTTCCTTCTTGGGGTACGAGGTAATTTCACCGAAAAAACTACAGGAAGAAGCGAAGGTAAATAGAAATGTGCTCGTTCAGATTGCAAGCAGTTATGAGAATGAAATCCGGGATGAGTTAAAGAAAATGAATATTACGGAGTATATAAGTTTTAGTGCATTTTTTATGATGAAAAATAGAAAGGTTTTTGAACTTTTTCAGCAGGATAAAGAGTTTTATGAGTATTATTTGGAACATATAGTTTCGTCCTTAAATACGACAAAAAATTTGTGGAATCAGTATTTTGATAAGGTCACAATGAATCAAAAAATAGATTCGGCAGTTGCCTTGTGTATGCCGCCTAAAACAGGTAATTTTACAGTTTCGGGTGCTTTTTCGCAAAATGCGTATGATTCTATGTTGTGTGTTGAAACGTGGCATACGTCCTTTTATCTTCCTAAATTTTTTGAGATGGTGAATGTTTTACACAATAAAATTATTACAGCAGTACGTGAACCAATTTCACAAAATATTTCACTATTATTTCAAATTGGAGATGGTGAGGGATATTTGATTGACCAGCCAGAATATTGGGAAAACGACTATTTTAAATTGTTACAGAAGGTAGAATGTATGGATTCGGGCAGTGTTGTGGCAGATTGTATTTTTCAGCGAACGATTCATTCGGATAACAAAACAATGTTTATTCAGAACTTTTTTGAGGAACAGTTTAAGAAACGTCTGGGAGTTGATTTGCTGGCAGAACCGTTTGATACAAAACGAGGATTTTCGATTGTAGAACAAAATGGTTTAGAAATATTTATTTTTCAATTGGAAAAAATTGATTCTATACAAAAGGAACTATTAGCATTTGCTGGTCTGGATTCGAAAATTGAATTTAAGAGGGCAAATGATGCGGCAGATAAATATTATGCACCGTTGTATCAGCAAGTAAAAGAAACAATTTCGATTACAAGACAGTATTTCGAGGATAGTTTTAATAACCCATATATCAAACATTTTTATTCGGAAGAAGATATTAAAAAATTCCGTATGAAATGGGAAAAACATGTGGTAGAGGAGGAAAAATTATGATTTTAGCAGTAATTCCGGCAAGAGGTGGAAGTAAAGGAATTCCGGGGAAAAATATAAAAGATTTGTATGGACAGCCGTTGATTTCTTATACGATTCAGGCTGCACTTGACTGTAAAAAAATTGACCGTGTGGTAGTGTCAACAGACAGCGAAGAGATTGCCGGCGTGGCAAAAAAGTATGAGGCGGATGTTCCATTTTTACGTCCGGCAGCACTGGCAATGGACACCTCGAAAACGATTGATGCGGTTATAGATGTATTGGAGCGGTTACAGGAAACGTATGAATATGTGGTCTTATTGCAGCCGACAAGCCCGCTTCGTACCGCGGAGGATATTGAAAAGGCAATTGATAAGGCGGTTACATCTGGCAAAGATGTGGCATCTGTTTCTCTAGTAAAAGAGCATCCGGTTTTGATGCGGGAGATTGGTACGGATGGCGTATTAGTGCCGTTACTGTCAGGAGGAAGTACCATCCGCAGACAGGATATGAAAGAAATTTATCGGGTAAATGGTGCGGTATATGTAAATCGTGTAGCAGACTTGACAAAGGATACCAGTTTTAATGACAATCCGGTTGGCTATGTGATGCCTGTGGAGCGCAGCATCGATATTGATGAGGAGAGCGATTTTTTGCTGGCAGAACATTTTATGCCGATACCGACGATTGAACTGTGAGGAGATATAGGAAGGAGGAGACTTTATGAGCGAACTGCAGATTGGAAAAAAGATGATAGGAAACGGCTACCCGGTTTATATTATTGCCGAGGGCTGTGATAATCATATGGGTGATGTGGAAGTGGCAAAGGAAATGTGTCGTCAGGCGAAACTTGCCGGAGCAGACTGCATTAAGTTTCAGCATCATCTGCCGGATGAAGAAATGCTTTCGGATGCTGTAATTGCGGGGAAAAATAATATTCCGCTGTATGAGTTTTTGAAGCGGCATGCACTTACACTGAAGCAGCACCGGGAGCTGATGGAATACTGCAAAAAGATTGGGATTCAATATCTTTGTACGCCATTTAGCCTGAAAGCGGCGTATGAACTGGATGCAATGGGAGTCGATGCCTTTAAGATTGGATCCGGCGAGATGACAGATATTCCAACTCTGGTACGGATTGCAAGACTGGGAAAGCCAATGATTGTATCTACCGGTATGAGTACAATTGAAGAAATTCGGCGAACTTATGATGTGTTGAACCAGACAGGAGTTTCTCTTGCTTTTACAAACTGTATCTCTGAATATCCGCCAAAGTATGAGGATATTAACCTTAAATTTATTCTTCAGATGGAAAAGCATTTTCCGGATGCAATTATCGGGCACTCGGATCACACACCGGATTTGTATACGAGTTTTGGTGCTGTGACTTTGGGAGCACGTATTATTGAGAAACATGTGATTTTGGATAAACGGACACCGGGGCCGGACCAATCGGTATCGATTGATTTTCAGGAGCTTCATCAATTAGTAGACGGTATCCGCAAATTGGAAGATGCTCTTGGTTCTGTCAAAAAAGTGCACCCGGGAGAGGAAGAAACGCGTTCGTGGGCTTTTCGCAGTCTGGTTACGAAGCGTCCGATCAAAAAGGGTCAGCGGATTGAAGAAGATATGATTTGGTCGAAGCGTCCGGGTACCGGAATTCCGGCGTATCGCATGAAGGAAATTATTGGTAAATACGCGGCAACGGATATTGATGAAAATGTGCTGCTAAAGGAAGATGATTTTTGTTAGCAGGTGGATTGGCTTGCACCAGCCAGATGCGATATGATATAATGATGCTTGTTGTGACACACTAAAGAAAAAGAGATATATAGTCGATAATAAATATGGTTGTATGAATAAATATTCCTATTTATCCTATGACCAAGGAGGAAAAAGATGAATTGTAATGCCCTGAAAGATAAAAATATATTAATAACAGGTGCTACTTCTGGTATTGGAAAGACAATAGCAGAGCAGTTTGCGAAGGAAGGCGCCCGTTTGGTTCTTGTGGGACGGCGCGAAGAAATTTTGCATCAATTACAGACGGCTTTTGGGCAGGATACAATAACGATTCCCTGTGATTTGAGTAAAACGGAGGATATTGAGAAAATATTTACCGTCTGCCGAGAGAATGCATGTAAATTAAATGGTCTCGTTCATTGTGCCGGAATTGCTGAAATGTGTGGAATCCGGATGTTTGAAACGGAAGATGCTATGAATATGATGAATGTAAATACATTCTCTTTTGTTGAATTGTGTAAACGTTTTTCGGCAAAAAAGAATTCCTATGATGAGTCTGGGATTGTGGCGATTTCGTCGATTAGTTCGATTCGAAATGATGCCGGGATGATTTTGTATTCCATGTCAAAGGCGGCGTTGAATTCAGCTGTCAAGACAATGTCAAAGGAATTTCTCAAGAGAAAAATCCGAGTAAATGGAATTTTACCTGCAAATGTTAAGACCGATATGTTTGTGAGTGGGGAAGATACCTTTGAAGATTTTATGGAAACGGCTCTTGAAAGGCAGCCGCTTGGTATTATTGATACGGAGCAGGTATCCTATCTGGCTGAATTTTTATTGTCGGATAATGCTAAATATATTACAGGAGAATTAATAGTAATGAGTGGAGGAATGACATATTAAAGATAACATCATTGTTCGAAAGGCAGGTATGGATGATATACCAGCCATTATGCAGTTTGTTGAAAAAAACTGGAAAGAAAATCACATTCTGGCAAGAGATGAGGAATTTTTTTATTGGATGTATACCGATGAAGAAGGCTGTAATGTTGTCCTTGCAGAAGATGAGCACAATGATATTTGTGGCATGATAGGTGTCATTAAATACAACTCCACAAAAAATCCGGATATTGTTGGTACGATGTGGAAAGTGTTACATACGAAAAATCCTCAGTTGGGATTGGATATTGGAAAAAAGATGTATGAAATATATAATCCACGATGTGATATAGGTCCGGGACTTAACAAGAGGGCTTTGAAAATAAATCAGATGTTGGGATACTTTGGTGCGGCAATGGGGCATTTGTATGTTTTAGGCGCCTGTATGGAATACCGGATTGCGAAAGTGATAAAAAAGCAGGAGAGAATTTCATGCATGTCAAAGAAACGTCTGTTTGAAATTCATACAAAGGATAAATTGAGAATGATATATAATGATGCTTTGCAAAGAAGACGGGTTCCTTACAAAGATTTTAATTATGTTGTTCATCGATTTATGCAGCATCCGATTTATACGTATCGTTTTATGGGAATTCAGAATGAAGAAGGTGTGATTAAGGCTTTTTTCGTTGTTCGAGAGGTTGAGCATGACGGTGCGAAAGCTTGTAAAATTGTAGACTATTACGGACCTTATGAAGAAATTATCGATACGGCATCAGAGGTGTACCGGTTTGTGGATGAAAATAACTATGAATATATGGATATTTATTGTTATGGAGTTCCGGAAGAATATTTATTTACTGCTGGTTTTTCATGGTGTACGAATGAGGAAGCAATAATTCCAAACTATTTTGCACCATTTGAACAAAAAAATACAGATATTTATTTTGCTACATCACTTTGGGGCGAATTTGATGTATTCCGTGGTGATGCAGATCAAGATAGACCAAGTTAAGGAGGATAATACAGTGAGTTTAGAAGAAAAACTGGATTTGTTAGAAGAAATTATGGATTATGAGGATTCGTTGGGAGTTGATATGGTACTTTCCGATTTGGAAGAATGGGATTCTTTGTCTACGTTAGCTCTTGCTGCGAAAGTCAAAGAGTTATATGGAGAAAATTTAACGAATGACGAAATACAGAATTTTAAAACGGTAAAAGATATTTGTGACTATTTAAAATAGTATAAAGGAGATTGCGCCATGTATGGTGAATTTGACAATATAAAGATTTGCGGAATTGCTTCTGCGGCTCCGAAAAGAGTTGTGGACAATGAAATTATAGCTGAGAAACTAGGAAACCGAAGAGCAAAAAAACAGGTTGCACTCACAGGAATTAAGCACAGGCATCTTATGGACAAGGGGCAATCGGCAGCAGACCTTAGTTGTGTGTGTGGCGAGAAATTATTAAATGAATTAGGCTGGAACCGTGATGAGATTCGAGTGATCGTAAATGTTACACAATCTCCTGATTTTCATACGCCATCAACGGCGATGCTGATTCAAAAGAGACTACATATTGGGCAGGATTGTCTGGCTTTTGATGTGAACCTTGGGTGTACCGGGTATGTCAGTGGATTGCAGATTATATCAGCACTGCTCCAAAATACCGGTGGAAAAGGCCTTTTGTTTGTAGGTGACGGACGATATCGAGAAATGATGGAGGTGCCAACAACGGATTCATTATTGTTTGGCGATGGCTCAAGTGCAACAGCAGTTGAAATAGAAAAGGGTAACCCATTATTTTATGCACAAAAAACAGATGGTGAGCGTTATCAGTTGATTAGCGTGGGTCTTGATGGTACGCTGACGATGGATGGCAACGCTGTGCTACTTTTTTCCTTAAATGAGGTGTGCCAGAGTATCCGTGATATGAGACAGCATTATTCTATTTTGGAAGATAGCATTGATTTTTATATTTTGCATCAGGCGCAGAAACTGATTTTAGATGGAATTGCCAGAGAGTGTGAAATTGATTTAAACAAAGTTCTTCGGTCATATGAAGAATATGGTAATACATCGACAGCAACCTTGCCATTTACCATATGTAATAATGTGGATGAGATAAAAAAGAAGGAACGGGTTCGTTTTTTTCTGTGTGGCTACGGTGTTGGATTGGCATGGTCAAATGTTGTTTTGGATATGGATACGAAACATATTTATCCGATTGAAGAAACCGACTTTTTCTATGAAGATTGATAGAAGGTGAATTATGCAGGGAAAAAATATATTGGTCACGGGAGCATCCTCAGGAATTGGTAAAGAAACGGCCTTGTACCTTGCCAAACAGGGAGCAACTGTAGTTTTAGTGGCAAGAAATGAGACAAGGCTGAAGGAAGTAAAGAATGCAATTGGTGAACATGTGTATTCCTACATTTGTGATTTGAACCAATTGAAAAGCATAAAAGGTATATTTGAATTTTGCAAAGAAAAAGGTTTGAAGTTAGATGGTATGGTTCATGCCGCAGGTATTTCGAATCCAATACCGGTACGTAGTGTTTCAGTAGAGAGTATGCAGGAGACAATGCGTGTGAACTGCATGTCGTTTGCAGAACTTGGGAAATATTTTTGTGGAAAAAAATACTCCAATGAAAATGCATCGATTGTTGCTATCTCTTCGCTGGCGGCAACACGACCGGTTATGGGGCAGTTGACATATGCAGCTTCAAAATCCGCCTTGAATTCGATGGTTGAAGTAATGGCGAAGGAATTTTTGAAACGAAAAATCCGAGTTAATGCAATTATGCCGTCGTATGTGGATACGCCTATGGTTGCGGAAGGCGGACGATTTGGAATGAATAACGGAATTGACGCAATGCCGTTAGGCGTGATTGAGCCGATTCAGATTGCTTATTTGGTAGAATTTTTGCTGTCTGATAAATCAAAGCACATTACAGGTGCTGCTATCCCGGTATCATCGGGAGTATAAAATAAATAAAGGAGAGAACGAAATGACAAGAGAAGAAAAAATTGAAATTATTGCTGATATTTTAGAGGTTGAACCGGATGAAGTGCAGGAAGATATGGTTTTAGAAGATTTTGAAACCTGGGATTCAGTAGCTGTACTGTCAGTTATTGCAATGATGGATGAACATTTTGGGAAATATCCGCATGCATCGGAAATTCGCTCTTATATTAAAGTGGGCGATTTAATGAAAAATATGGAGAAATAAGTATGATAAATCCAATGGAGTTAACAGGCAAAAGAATTATGGTGACAGGTGCCTCTTCCGGAATCGGCAGGGAGACAGCGATACTGCTTAGTAATCTTGGCGCACAGGTGGTTTTGTTAGGCAGAGATGAGCAGAGACTGGCTGAGACAAAAGATAATCTGAGTGGAGAGGGGCATGTGTCAATCTCTTTAGAATTGAGAGAGTTTGAAAAATATGCAGATGCTTTTAAACAAATAAAGGAAACAGGGAAAAAACTAGATGGTTTTGTTCATTGTGCAGGAATTGCTAAAGTAATACCGTTAAAAGTAGTGTCAGCAAATGTAATTCAGGATATATTTGCAGTCAATTATGTTTCTTTTATGGAGTTAATGAAACATTTTGCAAAAAAAACAAATTCCGATGGTGGAAGTGTGGTATGTTTATCCGCTATTAATGCTCATTACCCCCAGAAATGTATGAGCGTTTATGCGGCAACAAAAGGTGCTCTTGAGATGGCTGTTTCTTCACTGGCAGTGGAATTGTTTGAGAAAAAAATCCGCGTGAATGCAGTGGTTCCTGGACCGATTGCAACGCCGATGGCGGCATCCTTTTCGGAAGTAAGTGGAGAGGAAAGCAATATTGTTGGACAGCAGCTAATGGCACTTGGTGAACCGGCAGATATTGCAAATATGACAGCTTATTTACTGAGTGATGCATCCAAATTTATCACCGGAAGAAAATTTTATGTGGATGGAGGAAGATTGTAAGTGAAACGAGAAGAAAATCTAAAATTATTTCAAGATAGAGAAAAAAACTGGATTACCTATGGTGATTTGGTTCGTGCTATGAAAGAGGTAAAGGCAGATGACTGTGATGCTCTTCTTATCCACACGGATTTGTCTTTTGGTCTTCCGACAAGAGAATTAAAACGGAAGGAACTGGTAGAAGTTTTATATGACGCTATTTGTGAATTAGGGGTAAAAACACTAATTTTTCCTACCTTTACATTTAGTTATGGAAACCGTGAGGATTTTGATGTAAAAAACACAAAATGCAAAATGGGAATGTTGAATGAGTATGTGAGAAAAATGCCGGAGTCTGTGCGCTCAAAGGACCCGTTGATGTCTGTTTGTGTTATTGGAGAAAACAAAGAACTTGCGAAAGTTAGTGGAAATAAATCACTTGGTGAGGGAAGTTTTTTTGACCGCTTTCATCACACGAAAAATGCAAGAATTATGTTCTTTGGGGCACAGCTTCCACAGTGTCATACACAGATGCACTATGTAGAAGAGAAATTGCGTGTTCCATATCGATATGACATGAAGTTTGAAGGAAATATAATTGATGAAAATGGAGTATCCACACCGGATGCGCACATTTTGTATGTAAAATATAGAGATGTTCTGCCGTGTGTACCACCTTCGTTTGAGCAGGAATTAATTGATGAGGGACTGTTCTTAAAAAAGAAGGTTGGTAATTCATCAATTGCATGTTTTACGGAGCAGGCAGCTTACGATAAAGAGGTTGAGTGGCTTACGAGGGATGTGAATTGTTTTTTGGCAGAGCCATATGATACGAAACCACTTGTTAAAGAATATTCTTATGGGAATGTAACGACCGTGCAGTAAAAATACAAGGAGGTATAGTTATGTACAAATCGGTATTAGATTATTTCGAGGAAACGGTACAGCGAGTTCCTGAAAAAATGGCAGTCCGTCATAAGGAGGAAGAATGTACATTTGCCGGATTACAGGAAAAGGCACAAAAACTTGGTAGTTATATTATCAAGTTGGCAGGTTCTGTAAAAAATCGTCCGATTGTTGTTTTACTTCCAAAATCAATTGAAGCGGTTGTTTCTGATTTGGGCATATCATACAGCTGCAATATTTTTAATAATCTGGATATTAAAACGCCGGTTCACAGATTGGAGAATATTATAAAACTACTGAAACCGGTTATGGTGATTACAAAAGATGCCTATAAAGATATCATGGATTGGGAAAAACACGGTGTTACTTTGTTGAATCTTGATTGCATAGATGAATCTCAAATGTGTGTGAATCAGGAGAAATTACAAAAGAGAAGAAACCAATTAATTGACACCGACCCATTTTGTATTATTAATACGTCAGGCTCGACAGGAACGCCAAAAGGTGTTGTGTTAAATTACCGCAGTTTTTTTGATTTTGTCAAATGGGCGGATGAAACTTTTTCCTTTGATGGAGAGGAAATTATTGGTGCCCTGTCACCGATTGTTTTTGATATTTACGATTTTGAATTATGTCTTATGATGTTTAAAGGGGCAACCATTGTTTTACTGGATAGTTCGCTTGGTGTATTTCCGGCAAGATTGCTAGAGGAATTGCAAAACAAAGAAGTGAATTTTATTTTTTGGGTACCGACCATAATGGTAAATATAGCGAATATGGATTTACTGGCAAAACTTCCGCTTCCAAAATTGAAAACCGTATGGTTTGCGGGAGAGGTATTTCCGACAAAGCAGTTTAATTACTGGAAAAAGATGGTTCCACAAGCTGTGTTTGCAAATTTGTATGGTCCAATCGAAATTACGTTAGACTGCATCTACTATATTGTGGATAAAGAATATGCGGATGATGAACCGCTGCCAATTGGCATTCCTTGCAACAACACAGATATTTTGCTGTTAAATGAAGAGGATCAACCATGCGGGATTTCGGAGGAAGGCGAAATCTGTGTCCGAGGAACTTCTCTTGCCATGGGATATTATAATAATCAGGAGAAGACAAATGCAGTTTTTGTTCAAAATCCATTGAATCACTCCTACCCGGAACTTATTTATCGAACCGGTGATATTGCTAGTTTAGAGGAAGATGGATTGATTCATTTCAAAGGGAGAAAAGATAGCCTGATTAAACATCAGGGATATCGGATTGAACTTGGTGAAATTGAGCATGAGATTGTAAATAATTTAAAGCTGGCGCCTAATTGCTGCGTGGTCTATGATAAGGATAATAAGCAAATTGTTTTGTTTTATGAGAACAATGGAATTTCAGAGAAAGAAATTCGGAAGGCATTAGCAGTATCTTTTCCAAGATACATGATTCCAACAGAGTATCATGAGATGGAAGAACTTCCGAGAAACACAAATGGTAAGATTGATCGGCTTAAGTTGTCGACAATGATATAAATAAAGGAGTGAAAAAAATGGAAACAATTAAGAAGATTTTAGCAGATATCAGACCGGAATTTGATTTTGAAAGTAGTACGGATTTTATTGAGGATGGTTATTTGGATTCTTTTGATTTGGTTACTTTAGTAGCAGAATTGGATGAGACATATGGCATCTCCATTGATGGGCTGGATATTATACCGGAAAATTTTATGTCTGTCGAAACAATTGCTGAGGTTGTTAAGAAAAATGGAGGCTCATTATGATTGCTACATTTAAAGGAAAGAAAATTACCGGAATGCTTACGGTAATGCCTGAAAATGAATATGATTATGATGAAGAGACAAAAGAAATTGCTACTTTACAGACCAGACGGTTGAAAAAAATCATGGGATTTGGTAAAAGAAGAGCGGCAAAGGAGACGTCAACGAGTTCTGATTTTTGTGTCTATGGTTTAAATTATATGTTTGAACATGACATGATTAAACGGGAAGAAATTGGCGCTGTTGTTGTAACCGGGTTGACACCGGATTATTTCATTCCTCATATCAGCAATATCATTCATGGCGAATGTAAACTGCCAAAAGATGTGATTTGTATGGATATTCCGCAGGGATGTGTTGGTTTTGTGTTGGGTTCTCTGCAGGCACTCATGCTGCTTGATGTAGTTGGAAATAAAAAAGTGGTAGTTTTCAATACCGATGTTTTGTGCCGAAAAAAAAGAGAGACACCTCTTTCTTCTCCAAGTTTTGGCGGGGATGCCACGGCAATTACAGTATTTGAAAATGATGAAAAAGCAGCTGATATTTATATGAATTTATATAATGACGGAACGGAAAGAGATGCATTGATTATGCATGCGGGTGGTTACAAAATGCCACATAGTGAAGAGACCGTAAAGCTCGTTGATATTGGTGATGGCACAATGAAAAGTTATGAAGATTTGTGGATGGATGGTTCCAGAGTCTTTAATTTTGTGCAGAAAGAAGTACCACCGTTGATTGAAGAAATTTTGGAGTATTCTAAAAAATCAAAGGATGAAATTGAGTGGTATTTATTCCATCAGCCAAATAAGTTTATGCTGCAAAAACTGGCGGATAAAATGAATATTCCATGGGATAAAGTTCCGATGAATGTTGTTGAGAATTTCGGAAATTCCAGTGGCTCAACCATACCGGTGAATATAACATACAATTTAAAGGATAAATTAATCGATCATTCGTATACTTGTTGTTTGTCCGGTTTTGGTGCGGGATTATCCTGGGGATCAATGATTATGGAACTTGGAAATCTTGATTTTTGTGAAATGCTGATATCAAAATATTGAGAGGAGCAGACTTTGAAGATTAGAGAGATTGTAAAAAGGATTTCCGATTTAAGAAAAACGAGGAAACCATTTGTTTCAAATTATTACTTGTCACTGCAAAAGTCTGATAAGGATTTTGTAACATGGACAACGGATTCAAGTATTGTATTCTGTGATCAGGAAGAAAATCTATTGAGATGTTATTTTGCATCGGTAGATTTACAGGATTTAAATACTTTATTTGAAAAGGTTCCATCGGATGCAGTAATGGATTATATTGTGAAAGAGGAACTTTCAGAATTTTCCTGGGTGAATGATACATTGTTTCGTCATTATACAACATTAGCTCGACATACATATCTGGATTTGTGTGGTGAACATGAAAAATCCAAACATGAACTTTTTATGGAGCAGTTTTATGAAGAAAATTTTGGAGAATTTGCTACCGAAAAAGATGCAGTGGAATTGTATCAAATGTTGTACCAAATATTTGATTTTCGTGTAAGCAGGCTTCCGTCTATGGAGGAATTGCTGCAATTAATTCGAAAAAAATGGGTTTTATTATACCGGGAGAAGGGAGAAATTATTGCTTTTCTAATGTATCAGATAGAAGGGAAGAAATACTATGGGTATCAGATATATAACAGCGGTACGGCAGATATAACCTATAATTTGGAGCGAAGAGCCGTTGAGTATGCAAAAGAGCATTATGGAGTGAAGAGCAGCTATTCGTGGACAGAAATTGGAAACCTTGGGGCTAATAAAAGAGCCGGGGAAATCGACGGCACTTTTGATTATATATTTATAAAAAGATAAAAATGCAAGGAGGAACTGAACATGACAGTACAGGAAAAATTGGAAGTCTTAGAAGATATTTTGGAATTAGATGAGGGAACTTTAAAAGTAGAAGATTCACTGGAGGATATTGACGAGTGGGATTCTATGAGTAAATTATATTTAGTGACCTATGTAAAAAAAGAAATGCAGAAAAGACTGACGGTAGATGAAATTAAAAATTTTGAAACAGTACAGGACATTTGCGATTATTTAGATTAAGAGAACAATTTTAGGAGCAGACATGGAAGGATTAATTGAGAATATAAAAATTGCTGGAATTGCAAGCTGTGTCCCAAGACACACAGAAGACAATATGGATTATGGCAATGTGTTAGATGAAAAAAGAGTAAAAAGGCAAGTTAAACTTACTGGGATTCGAAAGAGACATACTAGCAGAATTGAACAGAGAGCATCGGATTTGGCAGTTTGTGCAGCCAATGATTTGCTTACAAAACTAGTTTGGGAAAAAGATGAAATTGGTGTACTTATTTATATGACCCAGAGTCCGGATTACTTAATTCCTTCTACGGCGATTGCATTGCAGGAGCGCATGGGTTTACCGAAAGAGGTAGTTGCTTTTGATGTAAATTTGGGATGTTCTTCTTTTGGATATGGTATTCATATTGCATCTTCTTTGATGAACACGATGCCTGCTTGTAAAAAGGCCCTTTGCTTGGTCGCTGACCGGGTAGAGAATATGGAGTCTAAAAGACTTTTAAATGCAGACACAGTTTCCTTTTCTTTATTGACCGGTTCGGCAGCTTCTGCGGTTGCAATAGAGAAAAAGCAGGGTGCTTGTATCACTTTTTCAGAATCCTGTGATGGTTCACACTATGATGCAATTTTAGCACGAAGTCCATGGACAGGAACATACATGCAGGGAAATATGGTATTTGAATATGCGATAAATGATGTCAGCAACCGAGTCAATCAGTTTATGGAAGAACATAAATTACAGGTAGAAGATATTGACTACTTTATCTTTCATCAGGCACAGAAATTGATTTTGGATAATATTTCTTTTGCCTGCAATATACCAAGTGAAAAGATGCTTACATCTCTTGAAGAATATGGAAATACATCGGGGGCTTCTGTGCCATTGACGTTATGTGCAAACGTAGAATTATTGCATAAAAAGGATTGCATTAAAGTGATTACCTGTGGTTATGGAGTTGGTTTGTCATGCAGTATTGATTATATGGAGTTGTCAACAGATACAATTCTGCCGATAACAGAGTCCGACTGGCATTATGACGAGGATAAAGAGCGCTGTGGTGAGTTATGGCAAAGTAAAATTATTGTAATGGATGCCGACACCTCATTAATGGAGTATGTTTCGGAAATATTGGATATGCAAACCGCTGAATTGATTCTTTGTGGAAAAAACCAGCAGAAATTAGAGAAAATTGCAAATAAGCATTTTTGGAATACCAAAATTGTTGTTGGTGAAAATGAAATGGAAATTGTAAATCAATTAACCGAAGAAGAAAATGTAACTGCAATTGTTGGACAAATATCGGAGGATTATGTAGATAAACTTTTACGGAATCATATTTTGCAGGAAGACGCATCCATTATTATTTTAGATAAAAAAGAATGCGAATTACCAGCAATTCATGAAGTGTATCCGTCAGTACGCATTTGTTCTCTTGTGTACAATGAAAAGTCATTAGATATCATAAATGACAATTGGACCTATGAATTTATGAAACGCAATTTGCCAATTGAGATGATTCGTCCAACGTATTTGGCGTTTGGAATTGGCTGGTGTTTAAGAAAAGAGTCAAAGCTGTTTACAAAAATGACTCTTTATTTAGACGAATCATTAGACAAATTTGTGTTATAATTGAATTGTTTTAAGGAGGTGGATACGATGGAGAATAAGTTGAAGAAGTTAGAGCAGTTATTTGAAATGCAGGAAGGGACGCTTAGACCGGATACATTGTTAAAAGATCTGGAAGAATGGGACTCGATAACCCGCTTGTCTTTTGTTGTGATGATGGAAGATGATTATGGGAAAAAGGTCACAAGAACAGAGGTTATGAACTACAAAACAGTTTCAGATATTCTTGATGGGATGGTGTAAATGTTGGAAAAACCGGAAGTACAGAGTTGTAACTTTTGCGAACTTCAGAAAAGGATTTCAAAAATTGTGAGAGCCGGTAGACCGGTTACCAATTTTTATGGTCAAAAGGAATTAGTAAATCAAAAATTTCAGGTGGTGCAGACGAATCAGACAATTGTATTCTGGTACTTGGATACTGTTGTTTGCCGGGTGTATTTTTATTCGTTCAATGAGCCTGAGATAAAAGAACTTTTGAAAATGGCACCACAGGATGCTGTTCTTGATATTCTTTCAAGAAAGCCTGGAGAAAAGGTTAAATGGGAATCTGTCACTGGATTCCCTGTGTATGCAGTGTATGGCAGAGTAGGGCATTCCATTGTGGGTGCGAAGGAAGAAAGAGAGCGTTTTTCACACAATCCATTGGATCGTTTTTATCGGGAAGAGTATGGGAGGCTTGCCGAAAAGGAACAGTTAGAGGAGATTCAAAAGATTTTGAGAGAACGTTTTGACAGGTATGCGGACCATCTCTATTCCGATGAAGAAATGGAAGAATTGATTGTGAATAACCAGGTGTGGATTCAGTGTGAGGATAACCAAATTACTACGATATTTGTGTATAAGATAGAAGGAAAAAAATTTTATTCCAATATATCGTTTAATGACTCAACTGCTGATGTGTTGTATAGTATACAAAAGAAGGTTTTGTTAAAGGCAGTAGAAGAGTATAACATAGCTTATTATTATGGCTGGATACGCATCAATAACCGGCAGGCTCTCAAGAAAAATCACTATCCGGATTTTGATGCTTACGATTATGTGATGTGTCATAGATGTTAGAGAGGGGAAAATTGATGGAAAACTGGAAAGGCAAACACATTTTAGTTGTTGGTGCGTCAGAGGGAATTGGGAAGGAGACAGCTCTTGAATGTGCCAGACGGGGTGCCAGGCTTTCTTTAGTGGCAAGAAGTGAGAAAGTGAAGGAGATAATACCTATATTAGAGGGGGAGGAACAGGAAGGATTTTGTTTTGATGTGTCTGAGATAAAAAAAATTGATGGGTTTGTCAGTGAACTTGTGAAAACGAGAGGAGCATTGGATGGTTTGGTTTATTGTGTAGGTCCACAGTGTGTGAGACCGCTGAAAATGCTTAAGCCGGAAACCGTAAACGAGACAATGACGGTTGGGTTTTCCGCCTATATTGAGTTTGTGAGAACTGCCACAAAGAAAGGAAATTATAAAAAACCAATGAGTATTGTTTCAATTTCCTCAATTGCTGCAAAGACAGGAAGTCCGGGAAAAACCGTTTATGGTGCAATGAAAGCAGCCGTGGATGCGGCGGTTCGCAGCCTTTCCGTAGAACTGGCACCGAAAGGCATCCGTTTGAACACGGTGACACCGGGGATGGTTGCTACGAAACGGCTGGAGAGGCTGCAACAGATGGTTGGCGGTGATGGGCAGTTAAAAGAGGTAGAGAAAAGACAATATCTTGGGGTGTCGGATGCTGCTGATATTGCAAAGACCATTTGCTTTTTGTTAGGTGAAGAGGCAAAAGCAATAACCGGAACGAGTATGGACGTTTCGGGTGGTTTTTTGACATCATGAGAATATGGAGGAATATACAATGAAACAAAAAATCGGAGAAATTGTTGAGAAAGCATTGGAAGAAGTAAATGAAGATGCAGATGAAAGAGTAGATTATGCAAAAGAGACAAAGTTGTTTGGAAAGGGAGGAGGGCTGGATTCCTTTTCTTTTGTTACTTTGATATCTTCTATTGAAGAGCAGATACAGGAGCAGTTTGGAAAAGAGGTATATTTAGTTTCTGATGAAGTGTATGAAAAGAAATACAATCCGTTTGCAACGATTGCATCTTTAGAAGAATATATCTTGGAACAAGTGCAGGAGGAAGTATAATTGGCATATATTCAACTAAGTGATATCGGCATAACAGGAGTTGTAACGGCTGTACCAAAAAACAAAATAAATAATAATGATTTGACAACAGAGTTTGGTGAAAAACATATTCATAAATTTATTAAGACGACAGGGGTGCAGACCAGAAGAGTCGCAGCAGAACATCAGACGGCAGCTGATCTGGGCGTGGCAGCGGCTTATGAATTGTTACAGCAAAAAGGTATTTCACAAGAGGAGATTGGTGCGCTGGTATTTGCTTCCCATGGTCCGGATTATAAAAGACCGGCAACGGCACATGTGTTGCAGAAGAGACTTTGTCTGCCGGAACATTGTGCCTGCTTTGATATTTCTCTCGGATGTTCTGCATTTGTGTATGGAACACAAATATTAGGTGGTTTGATGCAGACTTCGGATATTCAGAAAGCACTGTTGATAGTAGGCGATACTAATTCAAAACTGGTAAATCCAAAAGATGAATCGATGGTACTTTTGACTGGGGATGCCGGAAGTGCAATTTTACTCGAAAAGAAAAAAGGTTCAAAGATTTCAGCAGAATTAGTGAGCAACGGTGAAAAATATAAAACTGTCATTGTCCCGGCAGGTGGAATGAGAAATTTGCATGCCAAGGATCAAGAGATGACGTTTTCTGATGGATATGACCGAACTTTATACAATTTGTTTATGGATGGATTTGGAGTGTTTGAATATACCATTCGTGAGGTGCCTCGCATTTTAAAAGATTATATTGCCAGAGAAAACAAGAAAATAGGAGAATATGATTATTACGTGATGCACCAGGCAAACCAATATATATTACAGCAATTATCCAAAAGAGTGAAACTGGATCCGAAAAAAATGTTGTATTCCATTCAGGATTATGGGAATACTTCATCAGCCTCGGTTCCATTGACATTGTGCAAGTATTTTGGAAAAGAAGAGGAAGGAGAGGTGTCCGTGCTGATGAGTGGTTTTGGTGTGGGCTTATCTTGCGGTGTGATGAGTACTTGCCTGAATAAAAAGGATATTTTCCCGATTATAGAGTCAGATGATTACTTTAAAGAGGGAATCATAAATGGACCGGAGGACTGGCAGTTAGAACGAGAGGGGTAATGGATTATGTTATTAGGCAAAATTATGGAACGCATCAAAGCAAATAAGGAAAAAACAGCAATTATTACAGATGATAAACCCTTTACCTATGAGGATTTATTGTCTTGTTATGAGGATTATGCAGACATATTGCTTTCTGTGCCGGAAGGAAGCGTAGTGGCAATCCGTGGTGAATTTAACATTGAAACGATAGGTTTTATGATGGCGTTGATGGACAGACGGTGTATCTATGTTCCTATTTCAAAGGCAGTTGTGGATATCGACTATTATCAACAGACAGCACAGGTAGAGTTTTATATGGACATGGAGAATAAACAACTAATCCGGCTGTCAAGAGAAACAGAAAAACATCCGTTATATGAAAAACTACGCGGAATAGGGCATCCGGGAATTGTCTTTTTTTCCTCCGGAACAACGGGAAAACCAAAGGCTGCTGTTCATGATTTAATGCCATATATCCATCGTTTTGAAGAACCGGGAAAGACATTACGTTCAATGGCTTTTTTATTATTTGACCATGCCGGTGGTTTTAATACTGTAATGCATTCTATTTCCAATGCCGGTTTGATGGTTACTTTGTCAAAGAGGACACCGGATGAAGTGTGTCAGGCAATTGAAAGATATGAGCTGGAATTGCTTCCTACATCACCAACTTTTTTACAAATGCTGCTTATCGGACGTTATTATGAAAAGTATAATCTCAGCAGTTTAAAAATTATCTCATATGGAACTGAGCCGATGCCGGCATCAACGCTTGCCAGAATGCACAAGTTATTTCCGGATGTACGGATGAAACAGACATATGGGCTCACAGAATTAGGAGCGATTCGTACCAAATCTAAAGCTTCGGATTCACTCTGGATGAAAATGGGAGGAGATTCTCATCACCAGACCAAAGTAGTTGATGGTATATTATATGTGAAATCGGATATGGCAATGCTTGGTTATCTGAATGCTGAAGCACCTTTTGATGAGGATGGCTGGTATAATACCGGAGATCGCGTAGAAGTCGATGGGGAGTATTATTTAATTCAGGGAAGAGATTGTGAAAGGATTAATGTTGGGGGAGAAAAAGTGTACCCAGCAGAAGTTGAAAGCATTCTCCTTTCTATCGATGGTGTGGCTGATGCTGCAGTAGTCGGAGCTGAGAATTTGATTTTAGGTCAGGTTGTTGAGGCACATATTTATCCAGATGAAAACCAAGATAAGGCAGCTCTGACGAAACGGATTAAAGCAGTATGTAAAGAAAAATTGGAAAAATACAAGAGGCCTATGAAAATTGTGTATTCGGAGACTTCATTTCGTAGTGAGAGATTTAAGAAAAAAAGGAGTTGAATGAAAGTATGAACATAAAAAGTTATAGTTTTTATCCGATTGATGCAAAAATGTATCTTTTGGTGGAAAATCATAGAGCTGTTATTTTAGACCCTTGTGTATCAGAGGAGGCAAAGGAATATTTACAGTCGGAGAATGTAGAAGAAATTATTGTTTTACTGACACATGAACATTACGATCATATATCGGGAATTAACTGGCTGCGGGAGTCTTTCAAAAGAACGAAAGTAATTTGCTCTGAGGCATGTGGAGCAGCGCTTGGAAACCCCCATAAAAATTTGTCTGAATATTATGAGATTTTATTTTCGGGTAAGGATGAAAAAACACAGGAGTATGTAAAAAATATGAATATTCAGCCGTATTCCTGTGAAGCAGATGAGATTTTTAACGGAAAGAAAGAATGGAATTTTGAATCGCATAAAATTGTTATGCAGGAAACGCCCGGACACTCAAAGGGGAGTATTTGCATTTTAGTGGATGAAAAGATTCTCTTTTCCGGTGATACGCTGGTGACAGGCCACGAAACGATTCTTCGCCTGCCGGGTGGCAGTAAAAAAGATTTTGCCGGTATTACACTACCGTATCTGGAGTCACTTGACAGAGAAATTATGGTTTATCCCGGACATGGAGAACCGCAGAAATTAGCAGAGTTTATGAAATAGTAAAAGGGGAGAAGGTACAGTGTCCTACAAACTTGATTTTTTTGATTCTTTTGTCTGTTCTGGTTCAGCGTGCCAAAATACCTGCTGCAGTGGCTGGGATATTGCGTTAGACAAAGAAACCTATGATTTTTACGAGGCTTCTCATGGGGCATTTAGTAAATATGTAAAGAAGAATATCGGGCAGACGGATGGAAATTATTTTATAAAAATGACGGAAAAAAAAGAGTGTCCGTTTTTAGATGAAATGGGTCTTTGTAAGATTTATCAAGAATATGGTCCGGAGCACATGGGAAATACGTGTAAACTTTTTCCGAGGACCTGCCTGAATATTGAAGGAAAGACTGTTTTTTCTATGCTGAATCATTCGTGTGAAGAGGTACTTAAGAGAATTTTTGAGCATGAAGGTCCACTTTATCTGGTTGAGGAAGGAGAGAAAGAAACTCTTCCTTTTGAGGAGAAAATGGCTGAATTTATGAGTGTTAGTATGGATATTTTACAGGAAGAATCCATTCCGCTTGGAATTGGTCTGGGAGTAGTTTTATATCTATACATGGATGCGTTTTCTGAGGAAAAGAAAAAGGCTGGAGGTATTGAAATTCCGAATGAGGGGACGATTTCTTCTCTTTTACAGGAATTTGAATTGGTGAAAAACAGTATGTCAAAGGAAGACTTGGAAAATTCGGCATGGGAAGTGATTTCTTCTGTTGTGGATACGTTCTGTCATATTATCCGTCAGACAAATCTTCGGGTGAAAAATCGTATCCTATGGAATGAGGCGGTGTATGGATTGAGTGATGCCAAGCGGAAAAGGTATGTGCGTCTGCTTTGGGAGAAAAATAAAAATTGTTCGGATCAACAGTTTTCTGCAAAACGAAAGTTGTATGCCAGCTATCTTGCGAAATGTTTGTATCTTTGTAATGAAGCAGATTTTTTGCAGGTTTTGCTTAGTAGTGCATGTAATTATATAATCCTTTCGGAGGTTCTGCCGTGTATTTGGAAAGAGGATGGAAAAGATGATTATTTTCCACTTATGGCTGAGTTAGGGCGGATTTTTGAGCATACCAAGGTTATGGAAAAACATGTGTACCCGGCCATAGAAGAGTCGATTCATCCAGATGTATTGACTTATGCACTTGCGTTTATGGTGCTGTTTTAGATATATTTTTGTGTTGCAATCTATATTTAGTTGTGTTAAGATATGCACAAGCAGAAAGTCCAAACATTTTCAGAAAAAGTCAAATAGTATAGAGTATCGAGAAAAAACTTCACTGCTAAATCATAAAAAACAAAATTGAAAAAGCAGGGAGGTTAGCACATGGGACATCTCCCTGAGAGGGAGGCATGTCACATGAGAAGACACATTGATTTTGACAAAATCGGCATCACCGATGATGTAATGTTTTGCACAGTTTTAAGCAATTCTGAGGATTGCAGGGAATTTTTACAGAGAATTCTTGGAATTGAGATTGAGGAAATTGTCGTCGTGGGAACCCAGGTGAGCATGAAATCGAATTTTCATGCGAAGGGTGTCCGTCTTGATGTTTATGCAAAGGACAAAAAGGGAAACGCCTATGACATTGAGATGCAGACGACGAAGATGAGAGAACTGCCGCTGCGGAGCCGGTATTACCACAGCGAGATGGACAGTTACCAGATTGCCGAGGGAGAGAAGTATGGAAACTTAAAACATTCGATTGTTATTTTTGTTTGTAATTTTGACTTGTTTGCCAAAAATCGGAGTGTATATACATTTGAATCGATTTGCCGTGAGGATACAGAGATTCATTTGCAGGATAAAAGGAAAACGATTTTTATTAACATAAACGGAAGCAGAGAAGGTGTGCCGAAGGAACTTGCGCATCTTCTTGATTACCTGAAAACAAAGACTCCGACGGATGGGTTTACGGAGCGGCTGGAACAGCGCGTGCTGGAAATCCGGCGAGATACGGAATGGAGGGATGATTATATGACGCTGGAAATGAAGATGGATGAGAAGTATGAACAGGGGCGTGAGCAAGGATTGAAAGAAGGGATTACAAAGGGAATCGAGCAAGGGATTGAGCAGGGAATCGAATTAGGAATTGGTCAAGGTCTGCGTGTACAAATTCAGAAGAAATTAAATAAAGGAAAGTCAATTTCACAAATTGCTGACGAGTGTGAAGAATCGGAAGAAGAAATTTGGAAAATAATTAGAGAAAATGGTTGGAATGTGTAGAAAATTTATTAGCGGTTGGCATAGTGCCATTTAAAACCAGATGGTTAAAATTTGGAAAAATCAACAATAATTGACTAGTATAATAGATAAGCGTATAATACATACGGATGTGAAAAAAAACAGAAAGAAGAGTTTAAGAGATGAATCAAAAGAAACGAGTTGTTTTGACGGTATGCGCAGCAGCTATTGTTAGCATTGTGCCATTTCGGTCATTGCCGAGTGCTACGATGGTGAAGGGACAGGAGATGGCGACAGCATTGCCTGAGGTGACACCGGACGCAGGGGCAACGAGTACACCGGTGCCGACTGAAATTCCGGCAACACCGGCCGTACCGGTAAAGAAATTACCTTGTGTAAAAAAAGTAAAGGTAGTTCGTTTTTCTACCCATAGTGTAAAGCTGACATGGAAGAAACAAAAGAAGACAAAGTATTATCATGTTTTTGTTTCAACAAAGAAAGATGGAAAATATCGAAAGAAGCTTTCAACAAAAAATAATGTCTGCCTTGTGAAAAAACTGAAAAACAAAAAGAAATATTATTTTTACATAACGGCAGGAGAGAAAAAGCAGCTGTCGGAGACCGATAGCAATCCTTCTAAAGTTGTTTCTAAGAAGATGAAAACTTATGTGAGGACAACAGTGTTTGCCGGCGATTCGATTACGGAAGGCTTGACATACGAAGGTGGTTTCGCCCATATGCCGATTGGTGGTAAAAAGAGGACGATTGCATACCGGGGACTGAATACGGTGACATTCCATACAAAGAGAGTGTTTCATGGAAGAACCGGACTTCAGAAGCTGATTGCTGCCAAACCATACCGCGTGTATATGATGCTTGGTATGAACGAGATTCATTATCAGAAGATTAGTAATATGTTAAGTGAGTACCGTGACATGTTAGAGGCAATTAAGCAGTCTTGTCCGGATACGGATATTATTGTGTGTGCAATTTCACCGGTGACGCGTGCAGAAAAAGCAAGACATCCGGGATTCTGGCAGCGACCGGTCTTTAATCGAAAGTTAAAGAAACTGGCGAAGAAGATGAGCGTTACCTATTTGGATTATACCGATTTTTTGAAAGATTCAAAAGGGTATTTGAAGGCGGCTTATGCAACAGGAGATGGATATCACTGGAAACCGCCGGCATATGCTAAGTTCGGAAAGATACTGGCAAAATACGACAGACAGAGAGATGGTCGAGGAGGAAAATAAAGATGAAAAAATACGGCATGAGAATAGTAGCAGTTGTATGCATGGTAATTATGTGTATCAGTCTGTTTCCACAGATGGGACAGGCGGCAAAGAAAAAGGGAAGCTGCAAGACACTTTGCGGTTATGCTTTAAAAGCAACCGGTGGTGCAAAGAAATTGAAATATTCTTCGGCGGCTACACTGGACTTTGGAGCGCTTACTCACTCAGTTCGCAGCCAGGTGAAAACGATTCAGTATGTATGTGATTCAAAAGAGGCGTACAGCCTTTGTGTGATGGAAGCAAAAAATGGAAAAGGTGCGAAAAAATTATATAATGCTTTGAAAAAGTACCAGAAGGCAAATAGCAAGAGTGATTATTTAAGTGATTATTCTAAAACTGAGCAGAAAGTATTTAAGAATGCAATTTATGGGAAAAAAGGAACTTTTGTCTGGTATATTGCAATGTCTCCGTCAAAAGCTGTCAACAAAAAAGGACAGGCGGCATTGAAGAAGAAATTGTAGGAGAGGCTGCCTCATGGTATTTAGTAGTTTATTGTTTTTGTTTCGGTTTTTGCCGATTATGTTAGTTGTTTATTACTGCACCCCAAGGAGATTCCGCAATGCGGTTCTTTTTGGGGGCAGTTTGGTTTTCTATGCATGGGGAGAGCCGGTTTATATTGTCTTGATTCTGTTCTCTACACTTGTAGCATATTGCGCCGGACTTCGTCTTTCTTATTATCAGAAAAGAGAAAATAAACGAGGACAGATTTGTTCCTTAACAATTGCCTGCGTAGTCAGTCTGCTTTTGTTAGGGTTCTTTAAGTATGCGGACTTTTTTTTGCGGATGGCCGGATATATGGCAGGTGTAGAAATGCCGCAGTTAAATCTTCCTCTGCCGATTGGTATTTCTTTTTACACTTTTCAGACGATGTCCTATGTGATTGATGTGTACCGGAAAGAAGTGAAGGTGCAGAAAAACTTTGTGACGTTTGGAACCTATGTTGCGTTGTTCCCACAATTGATTGCCGGACCGATTATCCGCTATCAGACAGTGGAAGAACAGATGGTAAAACGGAAAGAAACAATTGATTTATTTAGTAAGGGAATTGTTCGATTTATGATAGGTCTCGGGAAAAAAGTGTTGATTGCCAATCCGATTGGCGATCTCTTTCGTGAAATTGCCGGCATGGGGGCGGCGGATTTGACAACGGTTTCTGCATGGCTTGGTGTGATTGCATTTACGTTACAAATATATTTTGATTTCTCCGGTTATTCAGATATGGCAATCGGACTTGGCTCGATGTTTGGATTTTCTTTTCCTGAAAACTTTAAGCATCCGTATGAATCGAGAAGTATTACCGAGTTTTGGCGCAGATGGCACATTTCTCTTGGTACATGGTTTAAGGAATATGTTTATATCCCGTTAGGTGGCAATCGAAAGGGATTTGGCAGACAAATTTTAAATATTTCTATTGTATGGCTTTTGACCGGATTGTGGCATGGGGCTTATGGAAACTTTGTTGTATGGGGAATTTACTACGGAATTCTTCTTATGATTGAAAAATTGTTGTGGAAGCCGGTATTTAGCCGTCTGCCATCTTTTTTCATGCATTTATATACGATGTTTTTTGTGATTCTTGGCTGGGGAATTTTTTCGTGGCAGGATATGGCAGATGGAACAAATTATTTCAAAACATTATTTGGTATGAGTGGAACTTTTGTTAATCGAGAGGCAATGTATCTGCTTTCCTCTTACCTGATTTTACTTGTGATTGCCATTATTGGTTCGGTTTCGCTGCTTCGCACCTGTATAAACCGATTCTTTTTGCCGGAGAAGACCATGCGTCGAGAAGTGTGTGGTATGTTGTTTGTCGTTGTTGTTTTTATACTGAGTGTTGCACTGTTAGTCAATTCCTCGTATAATCCTTTTTTATATTTTCGATTTTAGGAGGTGTGGTGGATGAGAAAAATGAAACTGGCAATGCTCATTGTTTTTTGTGTCATGCTTTTTGGTGGTACGGTGGTTTCTTTTGTTCTGCCGGACCGGGAGTTTTCGGATGTGGAGAATCGTGAACTGGCTAAGAAACCAAAAATCACGGCAAAGCGTATTTTATCGGGAGAATATCAAAAGGAATATGATACATATTTAAGTGACCAGTTTTTTTTCCGTGACAAATGGGTGGATTTGGCGGTGCGAGAGCAGATTGCCCTTGGAAAAAAAGACTTTAATGGCGTTTATCTTGGAAAAAATAATTACCTGCTTGAAAAATACGAAAAGGCGGATTTTGATTCAGGGCAGATAAAGGAAAATGAAACATATCTGACAACGTTTCTCAATGAAACGGAAAAAAGATATGGCAGGAAGCATGTGAGGGCAATGTTTGTTCCATCGAAAACGACAGCGCTTACAAATGTTTTGCCGGCTTACGCAGACACGATAGACTGGCAGTCTATGATTCGGGATTTGCAGACAAAAGTTGATGAGCCTAACTTGATATACGATTTAACGAAAACGATGCAGTCGCATAATGAGGAATATATTTACTATCGGACGGATCATCATTGGACAAGTCTTGGGGCTTATTATGCATATCGTGCATGGGCACTTCAAACCGGACGGAAAGCAAAAGATTTATCCGATTTCAAGCGCGTATCTGTATTTGATGATTTTTATGGGACTACCTATAATAAGATTCATGCCGGTGGCGCGGCGGATGTGGGGGAAAAATTTGAAAGCAAAAATCCGGTGAAAACAAAAGTAGTGTTTGATGATGAAGAGAAAACCTATTCTTCTTTATATTTCCCTAATGAGGCGAAAAAAGGGTTTAATCGTTATCAGTATTTTATGAAGAAAAATTCGTTTCAAGTGGAAATTACGACGAAAGCCCATACGGGTAAAACGCTTCTTTTGGTAAAAGATTCATTCGCTAACTGCTTTGTTCCATTTTTGACGGAACATTTTGATAAGATAATTATGATTGATTATCGTTACGGGAAAATGGCAATGGGAAATCTTTTGTTGTCAAATTCGGATATTACGGATGTGCTTGTTTTATATAATACAGAAAAATTTTTGCAAAATAAAAAACTGGAAAAACTTGCGGATATCCGTAAAGGAGAAAGTACCATGAAAGAATTTGACATGAATGACTTACTTGGATAGGAGGCAATTAAAGTGGAAAAAACAGTACATTTTATTATGTATCATTACGTGCGTGATTTAAAAAACAGCGAGTATCCGACCATTAAGGGACTTGACAAAGAATTGTTTGAGAAACAGCTTGCATATCTTTTGGAGCATTATACACCGGTGCGAATGGATGAGATTCTTGCAGCATATCAGAAAAATGATTTTTCAGACATTCCGGAAAATGGTTTTGTTCTGACGTTTGATGATGGGTATATTGATCATTATGAGGTTGTTTATCCGATTTTGAAAAAGGTCGGAGTGCAGGGAGTTTTCTTTCCAAATACAATGGCATGGAAGGAAAACAAATTATTGACGGTAAACCGGATTCATTTTATTCTGGCGGCTGTAGAGTTGAAGGGGAGCTTGGCAATGAAACAGCTGGTAGCCGATTGTTTTGAAGAGATGGATTTTTATCGAAATCAGGGTGTAACTCTTTTGTCCAATGAGGAATTATATCAAAATCTTGCGGTTGCTAATCGCTGGGATCCGGGTGAGGTTATTTTTGTAAAGCGGCTATTGCAAAATGCTCTGCCTGAAGAAATCCGGACGGAAATCGCAAAGCACCTGTTTCAAAAATATGTGGGATGTGAGGAGAGCACTTTTGCAGAGAAATTATATATGAATTTTTCACAGATGAAAGAAATGAAGAAAAATGGCATGTTCTTTGGAATTCATGGTTATGACCATTACTGGCTTGCCAAACTTCCGAAAGAGCAGATGGAAAAAGATATTGATATGGCATTGGAGGCAATGGACGAAATTATCGATAAAGAGTGTTTTGTTATGAATTATCCATATGGAAATTACAGTGAGGAAGTGATTTCTTATGTGAAACAAAAGGGCTGTGGCCTGGGTGTTTCAGTTGAAGTAAGGGGGGCACAATTAGGCGTTGATAACCGGTTTGCACTTCCACGCTGGGATTGCAATGATGTGTATCCGAAGGGGGAGAAAGTGTAATAATAGCTGCCTCGTAAAGGGGCAGCTATTATTTTAGAATTCGCTTGGTTTTATCTATTATCACAGAAATATGACTGAAACGGGAATAAACACCGATAAAATGGTGGATAATACCGAACAGATATATGCGATTTATTGCTATCATTTAAGAAAAGAGCAAAGGAGCATATTTATGAGTGATATCAGCCGTGAAGACGAGATTATTGGGGCGAATGTGAAAAAGTTTCGTGAATCACAGGGGATTAGCCGCAAGGATTTGGCACATATCTTTCACATTTCAGAAGATGGAGTATATCGTATTGAACGTGGTGAGACAGGGTTATCCAGCGCATATGCCTATATACTGGCAAACCAGTTACATTGTGATATGAATTTTATTTATGGTTTGACAACAGACCCGATATGTTTGAATATGGAGTGCATGGATAAAGAACAATTGACACCGGAAAATGCAATTAGCAAGATTCGGTGGTATACGGATATGCTGGAAAAAGTGTTGAAGGGATGATGAGATAGGTTATGCTGACGGCGATAAATACCATATTGGAAATGGCGGCTACACTTATTTGTGTGAATTATTTATTTGGAAAGAGGTATTATTTTAGCATCTATGATGCGGTTTTTATGGTAGCAGAGGTTACTTTAATTGAATCGGCAAATTATTTTGGGCTGTCCAAGGGGATGGCTTTATTTGGGTATGTGGGAATTTACATATATGAATTACTGAAATTTAAGTGTTCGATACGAAAAGCAAATGTGAATTTAGTGCTTGTAGCAATTTATTGTATATTTGCACAAGTGATTTGTTCCATGCCGGTATTTGCATTAGAAAATTGGGTATCGGTTGACTGGGTGATGTTAGGAATTAATTTTTTAGTATTAGTCCTTAGCGTGGTAATTAGCAAGACCGGATATTTTTATAAGGTATCACAAGGAATTGATAACTACACAATGTTAAGCAAAATTGCCGCCGGAATATGTCTCATTGGGGGAATCTATCTTTTAATTATCTATAAAATGGAGGAGTATTTAAGGAGAACGGATTATATAATATTTGGTATTTGGACGATACTGATTGGTGTTTTGATTTTTAGTTGGCAGAGGGAGCGGTATGAAAAGATAGCGAAGGAGAAAGAACTGGAACTTGAGCAAGCTTATGAGGTTGTTTATGAGCAATTACTAGAGTCTATTCGGCGTAAACAACATGATTTTCATAATCAGATAAATGCAATTTATAGTCATCATTTAATTGCAAAGGACTACGATACACTTGTTTCCCTGCAAAAGGAATACTGCTCTGAAATATTAAATGAGAACCGATATGCACGTTTAGTATCGAATGGTTCGCCAACAATTATTGCCTTTTTGTATTCCAAATTTGTTGAGGCGGAGACAAAAGGGTGTCATATTGCATATGACATAAAAATAGATGATATGCAGGGTTATCTTCCAAAGTATAAAATGATAGAAATTTTAGGTGTTCTTTTGGATAATGCAATGGAAGCAGTTGAACAAAGAGATTCAAAGAATATTACAGTGAAAATGTTGGAACAGCCAGAACAATTGAGTGTTGCCATTAAAAATGATTCCATGCACTATGAGAGAGAAGAAATAATGCGATTTTTTGAACCTGGTTACTCAAAAAAAGGTGAGGGAAGAGGTATTGGATTATCGAAAGTTCGAGAGATATTATTGAAATACCATGCAGGAATAAAAGTTTCCTGTGAAAAGGAAGAGTTTGTATTTGGATTTATCCTTCCAAAAATAAAGGACAGCCATGCTGCTGTCCTCTAATAGAAAATGGTAAAAGGATATGTGTTATTTGCTAGAATCTTCTGGATAAGGCTGTTCGCCAAATAACCACAAACTCATCTTTGTCCAATGAAGGATTCCTGCAAAGGCAATGCAAAAATTACAAGCCTTAAATATCCATGATTTCGATAGACGCTTCATGAGGCACCTCCTTTCTCACAATTTTTGCTGCAAGCAGTTGAAAAGATTGCAGCATAATTATCCAAAAACCAGTGATGATATACTGGTTTGGCGGAACGATGTACATGATAAGCGCGTAGATGGTAATGATGTGAAAAGCCTGACGTTTGGCTTTTCGTATCTGAATACCGTTTGGAATAGGACGGTACGAAGAGACAATTGGTGCAAACAAATAATTGATGAGTATACATAGTAAAAGCAGGACAAAGTAGAGGGGACGGGGAAGCAATATTTTTGGGAGTTGGCATATGCCTATATATAAAAGAAAAAAAGACAATGCCAAACAACTGAAGTAATGCTTAAAATGCAGTCCACCGGTACATGTCCGAAGTACAAGTAAAGTAGCAATGGCTGCCAGATATTGAAAAAAGTAATCGGTCAGAATAAAGAAAATACCCATTATGATAAGTTTACTTACGTCTGAAAGAATACTAATTATCGTATAGCGTATTTGTCCGATTTGAAAATCAGAATAACCGTAATTATTTTTTAAGTAGTCATGTATTTTCATTGCTTCGCCCCCTCGCGAATAGTATAAGGGCAAACTTAAGACGAAACGGATATATTTACCGAACTAGGTGATTTCATAAACAAAATACCAAAAGACGAAACAAAGGAGAGGATGAAAATGAAAGAGGTACTGATTTTAGAAGACAAAAGTGAGACCAGAAAGGTGCTTGCCGGTCTGGTAAAGGAAGTGCATTCGGATGCCGTAATTTATGAGGCTGCAGATGAAAAGACGGCGTATGATATTGCAATGAAGAGAACAATTGACTTGTTTTTGGTAGATATTATTTTACATCCACAACAGCACGATGATGTATCCGGTGGGGAATTTGCTCAGAATATAAGAAAAGTTGATAAATATTTGTTTACGCCAATTCTTATCATTACTTCCATGTATGATCCGAAAATGTGTATGTATTCGTCTGTTCACTGTTACCAATTTATCGAAAAACCGTTTGATTTTGAAAAAGTAAAGCAAACAATTCAAGAGGCAATTCGCTATGAAACGGTACAGGAAAAGGACCGGTCACTGATGTTTCGGACAGAAGGAATGTTAGAAATGATTGCCGTTTCGGAAATTGTATATGTAGAAAGTGTAAACCATCGTTTAGAGATTGTAACAACGTCGGGTCGGATTGAGATTCCGTATAAAACTTGCAACAGTCTGTTAAAGGAGTTAGACAGCGATAATTTTGTATTGTGCAAGCGTGGCGTGATTGTGAATTTGGAATTCGTGAAAAAAGTGGATACGGTAAACCGTTACATATTGTTAGCAGATGATTTTGGCAGTTTGGAAATTGGACCGATTTTGAAAAATGACTTTATAAAGAAAATGAAAGCGCGGGGAATCTTTTGAGTAAGAAAAAAATGCTGTTTGGTAAATTGGGCAAAATCTTTTCTCCAAACATTGAAAATCTTTCCTATTCATGGTATAATAACACGAATATATTGAAAACATGTTAGGAGGATGAACAATGAAAAAGTTAATAGCAATGGGTCTTACCGTAATTATGACGGCGGTGGCTGTATGCGGATGTGGCAGTTCCGATAGCGGAAATGATGCAAAGAAGAGCGACAACCAGACAAAACAGCAGGCTGTTAAGGTGATTGATGTAGACTTGACTAGTGAAGAGTATGCGTTTGGTGTAGATAAAAACAAACCGGAACTTTTGACACAGGTCAATGATTTTATCAAAGAGATTAAAGATAATGGAACGTTTGATGAAATCTGTAACAAATATTTTGGTGGCGGAAATCCAACACCGGTAAAATCCGAGAAACTTGATACATCGAAAGACCAGCTTTTGGTTGCAACGAATGCTTCTTTTGAGCCATTTGAATACATGAAGGGCGACAGTTACTATGGTATTGATATGGAAATTGCGGCAGCACTTGCAAAAAAATTGAACAAAGAACTGGTAATCCAGAACATGGAATTTGATTCCGTCTGCTTGTCAGTTGGACAGCATAAGAGTGATATTGCCATGACAGGTCTTACGATTAAAGAAGACAGAAAGAAATATGTAAACTTTACGGATCCTTATTATAATGCAGCACAGAGACTGATTGTCAAAGGTGACAGCACAGAGTTTGATAACTGTAAAGATAAGGCAGCAATTGAAAAGATTTTGAAAACAAAAGATAAGAGTGTAACGATTGGTGTGCAGAACGGTACAACCGGTCAGTTCTACTGCGAGGGCGACAAGAGCTGGGGCTTTGAAGGTTACAAAGTAACTACAACCGGTTATAAAAATGGTTCTTTAGCAGTACAGGATTTGATTAATGGTAACATCAATTATGTAGTCATCGATTCTGCACCGGCTAAGTGCATTACAGAAGCAATTAACAAAATGCAGTAATAGTCAGCAGGTTCGTGACCTACACGGACCTGCTTTTTACGAGGTAGATATGGATAATTTTGGATTAAAAATAGAAGCGTTTAAGCAAATTTTCTTTGAGCAGAACGGATATCAGAAGGTAATAGAAGGCTTGCAGAATACATTGATTATTGCAATTGCCGGTCTTTTGATTGGTATTATTATAGGTATTTTGATTGCGACTGTACGTGTTGTGCCAAAATACAAGTTACTGCCAAGAATTTTGAATGGTTTTTGTTCTTTTTATGTTGGCTTGTTCCGTGGAACACCGATGGTAGTGCAGTTGCTTGTGTGCTATTATGTATTGCTTCCGATTATCGGAGTAAAACTTACGGGTGTGCAGGTGTCTGTGCTTGTGTTTGGTTTGAATAGTGGTGCCTATATTTCAGAAATGATGCGTGCCGGTATTTTGTCCGTAGACGGCGGACAGATGGAGGCTGGACGTGCGATGGGACTTAGTTTTGCGACGACAATGCGTAAAATTGTGATTCCACAGGCAGTAAAAAATATTCTGCCAACACTCGGAAATGAGTTTATTGCCTTGATTAAAGAGACTTCCGTTGTAAGTTTTGTTGGTGCGGCTGACCTTTATGTGGCATTTAACTATATTGGCAGTAACAGCTATGAGTTTATGGTTCCTTATCTGGTGATGGCAGTGATTTACATTGCACTAGTACTGCTTATTTCACTCGGAATCAAATGCATGGAAAGGAGCCTGAGAAAAAGTGATAGACGTAATTAATTTGAAAAAAAGTTTTGGCAGTCATGATGTATTAAACGGAATTGATATTACCATCAACAAGGGCGATATCGTGGTTGTCATCGGACCAAGTGGTTCAGGAAAAAGTACGTTTCTTCGATGCTTAAACTGTATGGAAGACCCTACAGGTGGGCAGATTATTTTTAATGATGTAGATATTGCAGATCCGCATGTAGATATTAATGTGCATCGACGCCATATGGGTATGGTTTTCCAGCATTTTAATCTGTTTAATAATAAAACGGTGTTAGAAAATATTATGCTGGCGCCGGTTCATGTCCGCTGCAAGGGACTGCACGGTGCAAAGCGCAAAGAAGAGGTTAAAAAGATTCGCGAGCAGGCGATGGCACTTCTTGCACGTATCAATATGCAGGACAAAGCAGATGTGTATCCTTCTACCTTATCCGGTGGACAAAAGCAGCGTGTAGCGATTGTACGTTCACTGGCAATGAATCCGGATGTGATTTTGTTTGATGAACCAACAAGTGCACTGGACCCGGAGATGGTTGGTGAAGTTTTGGATTTGATGAAGAGTCTTGCAGATGAAGGAATGACAATGGTGATTGTCACTCATGAGATGGGATTTGCCAAGGAAGTAGCAAACCGGGTAATCTTTATTGACGATGGAAAAATCTTAGAGGAAGCTACGCCGGAGGAGTTTTTTAATCATCCAAAGAATCCGAGACTGAAAGATTTTCTTTCAAAAGTGTTGGTATAGATTTTATAAGATTGCATAAAGAAAAAGTAGAAATCTTCTTGTGTCAGAGAAGATTTCTACTTTTTTGTTTTTATAAGTTAGCAAGTGTTGGCCAGTTTTCGTCGCGTTCTAAGATGTTTAACGGTGTGCCATCACTCATGTGGTAACCGGAAGAAGAGCCATTGCCCGGATATTCTCCTGTGACGTCCGGCCATGTGATACCGATTGCAGGATCATTCCAAACAAGTCCGCCATCATCCCCCGGATGATAGAAGTCGGTACATTTATAACAAAATTCAGCCCATTCACTAAGAACGAGATAACCATGGGCAAATCCCTTTGGAATATAAAACTGTTTTTTGTTTTCCTCTGATAATTCAAGTCCATACCATTTGCCGTAGGTTTCACTGCCTTTTCGTAAATCGACGGCAACATCGAATACCGAGCCACGGATAACACGGACGAGTTTTCCCTGTGGAAAATTTTTCTGATAATGAAGTCCGCGCAGAACACCCTTGCCGGAACTTGACTGATTATCCTGAACAAAGTCCAAATCAAGTCCTGCCTCTTTCATATCATTTAAGTTATAGGTTTCCATGAAATATCCGCGGTCATCACCGTGTACAGTTGGTGTGATGACACAGAGTCCCTCGATTCCACCTGCATTTTTTTCTACTTGTATCTGTCCCATGAGAAGACCTCCTAAATATTTGTTTGTTTTAAGTATCTATTAAGTGCATCTTTCCAATCCGGAAGCGGCACAAAACCATGTGCAGCAAGTTTGCTTTTGTCAAGACGGCTGTTGAATGGACGGACTGCTTTCGATATACCGTATTCTTTGGTTGTCACCGGTTTTACAGTCAGATGATTTTCATCATAGCAGTCATATCCAAGTGCAGAAGCCTGACGAAAGATTTCACATGCAAAATCATACCAGCTGATATAGCCGCCCTCATTTGTTGCGTGATAAATTCCGTATTCTCTGGTTTCTATCATATCAACAAGGAGCCTTGCCAAGTCAAAGGTGTAAGTTGGCGTACCAATCTGGTCGTCTACTACGGTTAGTGTGTCATGTGTTTTGCCGACATTCAACATAGTTTTAATGAAATTGTTTCCATGAGTGCCAAAAACCCATGCAATGCGGACAATGAAATAATCGGAGAGGAGTTCTTTTACTGCCTGTTCACCGGCAAGTTTTGATGCACCGTATACATTTAACGGTGCGTAATTTTGCTGGTCTGGTGTCCAAGGTGTTTTGCCTTGTCCATCAAAGATATAATCGGTGGAAATATACATTATAGGGATGGCTAAATCTTTGCATACTTCTGCGATATAGCGTGTGCCGGATGCATTGACTGCCATGACTTTTTCTTTGTTTTCTTCCTCTTCGGCAGCATCCACCGCAGTCCAGGCAGCGCAGTGAATCACGCCGTCCGGGTTTGCACTATGGATTACGGTATTTACACTTTTCTTATTGGTAATATCCATTTCTTCAATGTCAACGCCGATGGCAGTGTGTCCTCTTTTTTCTAACTCATTTATGACATCAAAGCCAAGTTGTCCTTTTACTCCCGTGACAAGAATTTTCATTGAAAAACCTCCTATCGATTGCCATACATTTTTTCATAATAATTCTGGTATTCGCCGGAAATAATTTCTTCCCACCAGTCTTTGTTATCAAGATACCACTGAATGGTCTTTTTAATTCCATCGGCAAATTTTGTTTCCGGAAGCCAGCCAAGTTCGTTGTGTATTTTTGTCGGGTCGATGGCGTAGCGCATGTCGTGTCCTTTGCGGTCCGTGACATAGGTAATCAGACTTTCCGGCTTGTGTAACTCTTTGCATATAATTTTTACAATGTCAATATTTTTCATTTCATTGTGGCCGCCAATGTTATAAACCTCACCAACTCTTCCTTTGTGGATAATCAAATCGATGGCTTTGCAGTGGTCCTCCACATAGAGCCAGTCACGGACATTTTCGCCTTTGCCATAAACCGGGAGAGGTTTGTCGTTTAGCGCATTGGCAATCATAAGAGGAATCAGCTTTTCCGGGAAATGATAAGGTCCATAGTTGTTCGAGCAGCGGCTGATGGTAACCGGCAAATCGTAGGTGCGGTGGTAAGCTAAAACCAAAAGGTCAGCGGCTGCTTTTGAGGAACTGTACGGACTGCTCGTGTGAATAGGAGTTTCCTCCGTGAAAAATAAGTCCGGTCTGTCGAGTGGTAAATCACCGTAAACCTCATCGGTGGAAACCTGATGATATCGGGTAATGCCATATTTGCGACAGGCATCCATTAAAACGGCGGTTCCTTTGATGTTGGTATCCAAAAAGACCTCCGGATTTTCAATGGAGCGGTCCACATGGCTTTCTGCAGCAAAGTTTACGACAATATCTGGTTTTTCTTCCTCAAATAACCGATAAACACCCTCGCGGTTTGTAATATCCTCTTTTACAAAACGAAAATTTTTGTTATCCATTACAGGGGCGAGTGTGGAAAGATTTCCCGCATAAGTCAAGCAGTCTAAACAGATGATGCGGTAATCCGGGTACTTCTTTAGCATATGAAAAATAAAATTGCTTCCAATAAATCCGGCACCGCCGGTAACGATAATAGTCATAATGTTCTCCTTTTCTCTAGCGCAGTACATCAAGATATTTTCCGTCTAATACATCTTTTAAATACTGTCCATATTGATTTTTCTTTAATACTTCATAGACTGCCATTACATCTTCTTTGCTTATCCAGCCGTTTAAGTATGCAATTTCTTCCAGACATGCAATTTTTCTGTGCTGGTGGGTTTCTACGGTTTTTACAAAATTTGTTGCATCTACAAGACTTTCGTGGGTTCCCGTATCAAGCCAGGTAAAGCCCTGTCCGAGTAATTCCACATTCAAAGCATTGTTTTCCAGATAAATGCGGTTTAAGTCTGTGATTTCAAGTTCGCCTCTGGCACTTGGTGTTAGACCTTTTGCGTATTCCACAACTTTATTATCGTAGAAATAAAGTCCGGTTACACAGTAATTGCTTTTAGGCACTTCCGGTTTTTCTTCAATCGAAACAGCTTTTCCATCTTTGTCAAATTCCACAATACCAAAACGCTCCGGATCATCTACATAATAGCCGAATACGGTTGCACCTTTTCCGGTTTCCGCATTTTCTACGGCTGCCGTTAACCGCTTTTTCAAACCATGTCCGGCAAAAATATTATCACCGAGAACCATAGCTACGCTGTCATCGCCAATGAAATCTGCTCCGATGATAAAAGCTTGTGCAAGACCATCCGGACTTGGCTGTACGGCATAGGATAAATGGATGCCAAAGGAGGAACCATCCTTTAAGAGTTCTTCAAATCGCGGTGTATCCTGTGGCGTGGAAATAATGAGAATATCCCGGATGCCGGCGTTCATAAGCACGGAAAGCGGGTAATAAATCATTGGTTTATCATAAATTGGTAAAAGCTGTTTGCTTGTTACAGTTGTGAGAGGATAGAGGCGAGTGCCGGAACCTCCTGCTAAAATAATCCCTTTCATAGTAACCTCCGTTTTATTTGATATCTATATCATATAACATGACGTAACGTCACCTGCAAGAACTTTTTTGAAAAAAATGAAAAAAATAGATAAATCAGCAGTCTGAATCCATTTTTACGGCACGAAACAGACCGGCATCTTTAGTAATTGAGAATCCACCAGCAACCTGTTTTTCAATATAAGAGGCGAAATCACGGTAACGCGATGCCAAATACCGGTTCTGGTTTCCGTGGCAGGATAATATATAAGAAATCAAAGGAGCTGCCTCTGTGACAAACAGAGAATCTTCATAGTTAGTCCATGTTACATTTTGAAAGCAGGAAGATAGAATTGCGGCACCATTTTCCTTTCCAAAATGAAGGTATAAATTGTCCGCAGACAGGGTGATTCTTTCGTCAAATCCTCTGGCAAGGCTTGTGACTTCTTCCATATGATGTTCGCCGTATGTGCTGGCAATAAGCACGCCGTTTGGTTTTAAGACGCGTTTGATTTCTTTTAGTGCATCCATCGGATTGTCTAAATAGAATAACACATGGTTGGCAAGTATGAGATCAAACCGGCTGTCAGCAAATGGCAGATGGGCAGCATCTGCCACAACATAGGTAAAATCTCTGTTGGAGCATGATTTGAGATTTCTTCTGGCGTCGCGGAGCATTCCCTCTGAAATATCGGTAAGGGTAACTGAAAGCCGACGGGGAAGTTTATCCTCGTTGGTTGTCCAGAAAGTGCCATCGCCGCAGCCAATTTCTAAAATACTCATATCGTTTTTAATATGACATTGTTCAAAAATCCAAGGGAACCATCCTTTTTTATTCGTGCTGTATAATTCATGCAGATGAATTCTGGCGTTAATGTTCGAGGCATCCATATATTGGTTTTTTAAACTTTTTTCCATGGAGGTCATATGAATCAAATCCATCATCTGTTTCCAGTCCACCTCTTTTTTCTGGCGGATGGTGTCGGCGGTTGTCTGGATGGTCTGCTCCATCAACTGTAATTGCTCTCTGCGGTCTTTTACCAGTTTGAGCTGGATATCAAGAGAGTCCAAAAGAACGTGCCGGTCCGGGTGGTTTAATGTCATGTCGCGGATTTCGGACAGAGAAAATCCAAGGAACTTAAATAGAAGGATTTGCTGCAGTTTCACAAAATCCGAGTCAGTATAAAATCTTGCCCCGTGTTCATTTACATAAGAGGGTTTTAAAAGATTCTGTCTGTCGTAATAGCGGATGGTCCGCAGTGTTACGTCTGCCATTTTGGCAAACTCACCGGATGAATAGTAGCCGTCTTTTTTCATACAAAAACCCCCTGTTTCAATCATTAATAATATTATAGCGAAAGAAACAAGGGGGTGCAACCTTCGTATTATACTAATTCGGCAATGCGGCTTACACCGACATAAATTTCAGAAATTTTATACCACGTGCGGAATCCGACAATGCCATCCTGTGTCAGACCGAAAATCCTCTGAAAGGTTTTAACCGCTTCTTCTGTGGCTGGACCAAATACGCCATCCTCTGCAATTTTTGGAATGAGCGGATAGGCGTTCGATATAACATTTAACTGGCGCTGCATCTGGCGTACTTTTTCACCGGAATCGCCCACACGGAGCGGCGAGCCGGGATAAGAGGATGGGATACCGGAGATTTCATCGGTAGAATTAATATAAATGGAATCGCCGTAGTAGTTGCGGAGAATTTCGATGGCAGTGTATCCCTGGTCACCAAGTGCCTTGGATCCCCACTGGCTTAACCAGTTTGGACAGCTGACATTTTTTCCATCACAGTACTGAGTAAGAATTGGCTGCTCTACATTTGGTCTTGAAAGATATTCGCTGAAAATTTCATCCACAATAGCGGATATACTTTCAAAAATATTGCGCCCCGGAACAAATTTGTGGTCGTAGGCGGTGGAGGAAGTGATTGTGAAATCTTTTCCCTTATTTCGATACCATTCGGTGTAAACACGGTTTAAGGTAAATGACTGGATAGCAAGGATATTGGCGCGGATGGTTGCTTCCGGCCAGGTGGAATAAATTTCACTGCTTGCAACATTTTTGATGTAGTCACGATACCGGACATAATAATCTTTGGCACGGGTGTCTGATGGGGGGCCATCATGAACAACAACATACTCCGGGATGACAACACGGCTTAATACAATTTCTCCGGTTCCTTCCACCGTTTTGATTTCACTTTCCGGTATTTTTGGCGGGTAATCGCCCCATAGTGTATGGTCGGGAATGACAAAAAGTTCCGCACTGTCGGTTTCGCCTGTGGCAAGAGGAAGCAGAGAAGCGTTCTGAATGGCTGTCTCACCGGAAAAAATTTCTGCTCCATTAATTTCGACCGATTCAAAACCGGAAGCGGAGATCGTGATGGTGTATTCCGAATACGGTTTGTTTGCAGAAGGGGTCATGCTGTAATCCACCGGCGGTGCGGTAAGTTCAATGTCATTTAATTGTCCCACGTTATTGGTGACAGCTTCCTCTATAATGCTTTCCGGTTCGTTTTCTGAGGTAATCTGCACGGTGGCATCAGGAATCGGAAAGCCTGAGTTATCTGACACAACGTGTATATTTAATTTGCCATAATCCATAAAAAATCCTCGTTAGACATAGATTAGTATATTTTATGAACAATATGTGAAAAGTTTCATTTGTTATTGACATTGGCACAAAAATCTGGTATAAACATTAAGATGCTAACAGTTTGCATGCTAATGATTAAATGGCTATTGATTAGATATAGAATGATTTGGAGGTGAAAAACTTTGCAGGAACAGAAAAAAAAGAAGATTCGTTCCCGTGATATTACGCACCGCATGATTGTGATGAATCAGATGCATCGCAGGATGCTGGAGTGTAATCTGGAAGGAACCGGGATTCACAGAGCACAACATCGTCTTCTGATGACGCTTGCGAAACATTCATTTGCATCGCAGGTAGAACTTGCTAAATTTTTAGAAATTTCACCGGCGACAGTTGCCGTTGCACTGAAGGCGCTGAAAAAGTCCGAATACATTACACAAAAGATGCGTGAAGAAGATAACCGCCGTAATTTTGTGGAATTGACAGAAAAGGGGCGGAAATTGGTAGAAGAAAGCTGTGACTTTTTTGATATGTTAGATGAACAGATGTATGTGGGATTCTCGGAAAGCGAAAAAGAACAGTTATGTGATTACTTTGACCGTATTTACGAAAATATGGAACGATTAAAAAATGCAGCGATGGAGGGACAAAATGAAACAGTATAAAAAATATGTAATTCCGTATAAGTCAGCATTTATCCTTGGACCAATCTTTATGATTGTGGAAGTGCTTGGCGAAATTATTCTGCCGAAATTAATGTCTATGATTATTAACTATGGATGTGGGCAGGATGTTACGGTGGCAGCAAAAGGACCTGCTTACATTATCGGGATAGGAGCGGCTATGATTGGAACGGCTCTTCTTATGATGATGGGGGGCGTGCTTGGTGCTTATTTTGCGGTAAAGGCATCTGTAAATTTTGCCGGTGATTTGCGAAGAGATGTTTTTGCCAAAGTGCAGAAATTTTCCTTTGCCAATATCGAAAAATTTTCAACCGGTTCTTTAGTGACGCGATTAACAAATGATATTACGAACATTCAGAATGTCTTGAGCATGGGACTTCGTATGCTTTTGCGTGCACCTGGTATGTTAATTGGTGGTTTGATTATGGCATTTCTTATGAATGCGAAACTGGCACTGGTTTTCTGTGTCGTAATTCCGGTTTTGATTATTGCACTTGCGTTTGTTATGAAGACCGCATTTCCGCGGTTTGACGTGATGCAGACAAAGATTGATGGACTCAATTCAAGAATCCAGGAAAATATCACAAACCAGCGTGTTGTAAAATCTTTTGTGCGTGATGATTTTGAAAAAGAGACCTTTGACCGTGCGAACAACGAATTAAAAGATAAAACACTTCGTGCGATGAAGGTTGTTATTCTCACAATGCCGATTATGACATTAGCAATGAACCTTACGGTCATGGCAGTTGTCTGGTTTGGCGGTCAGCAGATTTTGATTGGCGATATGCCGGTTGGAAACCTTACAGCATTTACTACTTATGTAACGCAGATTCTGATGTCGCTTATGATGGTTTCCATGATTATGATTCAGGGTTCTCGTGCGATGGCATCTTCTCATCGTATTTTGGAAGTGCTAGATACGGACATTGACTTAAATGATGACAATGCATCTGAGAAAGACCGCTTGGTAACATCCGGTGAAATCGAATTTAAAAATGTCTGCTTCCGTTATTATAAAAAACATAAGAAAAATGTTTTGCAGAGTATTAATTTTACAGCGAAACCGGGCGAAGTGATTGGTATTATCGGCTCGACAGGTTCCGGAAAAAGTTCTCTTGTGCAGCTGATTCCACGTCTGTATGACTGTGATGAAGGGGAAGTGTTAGTAGATGGCGTGAATGTAAAAGAGTATTCACTGAATCATCTGCGTGACGGCGTTGCGATGGTGCTTCAGAAAAATACGCTGTTTTCCGGCAGTATTATGGAAAATCTCCGCTGGGGCGATGAAGAGGCAACGGATGAACAGGTGAAAGAGGCAGCAAAGGCAGCACAGGCAGATGGCTTTGTTAGTGAGTTCGCAGATGGATATGACCGTGAACTTGGACAGGGCGGTGTCAATGTTTCCGGTGGACAAAAACAACGTCTTTGTATTGCGAGAGCACTGCTTAAGAAACCGAAAATCCTTATTTTGGATGACAGTACCAGTGCGGTAGATACAGCGACTGAGGCGCAGATTCGAAAGAGTTTTTCAACGACTTTGAAGGACACAACAAAATTGATTATTGCGCAGCGTATTTCTTCTGTTGAGGATGCTGACCGGATTCTTGTTATGGATGAAGGACAAATTGTTGGACAGGGAACGCACAAAGAATTATTAGAATCCTGTGAAACATATCAGGAAATTTATTATTCACAGAGAAGTAAAGAGGAGGTGGCAGGATGAGTCAGGCAAAAAATCAGCCGCATGGCGGCATGGGACCGGGGCCAAAACATGGACCGGGCGGCTCGAGACATATGATGGGTGGCAAGCCAAAAGAATCGCGTGCTACCATTAAAAGACTTCTTGAATATATGGGTAAAGATAAAATGCTTGTTGTACTCGCACTTGGCTTTGTACTTGTGTTCAGTGGGGCAACATTAGCCGGTTCTTATATGTTAAAACCGATTGTCGACCAGCTTGGTAAAACGGCGTTACAAGTTGCTTCTTTAAAAAATAAAAATTTGGATTTTAGTACGGTGCTGGCAGATGGTACATGGACACTTTTGAAAGGTGTACTTACCATGTTGGTTATTTACGGCGTCGGAGTGCTTGCAAACTATTTGCAGCAGCGTATTATGATTGGTGTTTCCCAGCGTGCGCTGATTCGTATCCGTAAAGATTTGTTCGACCATTTGCAGGATATGCCGGTTCGCTATTTTGACACAAATGCAACCGGAGATATTATGAGCCGGTTTACCAATGATATTGATATGATTGGTGAATTATTAAATAATACGGTTATTCAGTTGATTTCCGGTGCAATCAGTATTATCGGAACAACCATTATCATGATATGCTTAAATGTCTGGCTTGCTCTTCTTACCATTGTCATGGTTCCTGTTATGGTTAAGGCAGGTGGAAGTATTGCCAAAAGAAGTTCCCGTTATTACCGTGAACAGCAGAGTGCGCTTGGTGATTTGAATGGTTACATTGAAGAGACTGTTACCGGTCAGAAGGTTGTAAAAGTTTTCTGCCACGAGGACAAGGCAGTGGAAGAATTTGTAGATTTAAACAATGACCTTCGTGAAAAACAGATTAAAGCACAGTTTTTTGGCGGCATTATGGGACCGGTTATGGGAAATATCGGTCAGGTCTGCTATGGTCTGACGGCAGCAATTGGTGGTCTGCTTTGTTATTTTGGAAGACTTTCTATCGGTGGTCTGACGGTGTTTGTTAATTATTCCAGACAGTTCAGCCGCCCGATTAATGAAATTTCCATGCAGGTAAATACGATTTTCTCGGCACTTGCCGGTGCAGAGCGTGTATTTACGGTAATGGATGCGGATGTGGAACAAGCCGATGATGAAGATGCCGTTGAAATGAAAGATGTCAAGGGCGAAGTGATTATGGAGCACGTAAACTTTGGCTATGATGAAAATAAAGTTATTTTAAAAGATATCAACTTGTATGCTCATGCCGGACAGAAAGTGGCATTTGTTGGTTCTACCGGTGCCGGAAAGACGACCATTACAAACTTACTGAATCGTTTTTATGATATTCAGGAAGGAACAATTACGATTGACGGCATTGATGTGAAAAAATATAAACGCCGTTCGCTCCGTGAAAATATTGCGATGGTTTTACAGGATACGCATTTGTTCAGTGGAACCGTGCGTGAAAATATCCGCTACGGAAGACCGGATGCAACGGATGAGGAAGTAGAACAGGCTGCGAAAACGGCAAGTGCTCATTCGTTTATCATGCGTCTTGAGGACGGCTACGATACCGTACTTGAGGGAGATGGAACAAACTTAAGTCAGGGGCAGCGCCAACTTTTGAATATTGCCCGTGCAGCTCTGTCACTGGCACCGATTCTTGTGCTGGATGAGGCAACAAGTTCTGTCGATACCCGTACCGAAATGCATATCGACCACGGAATGGAGCGCTTGATGAAAAACCGTACAACATTTGTAATTGCCCACCGATTATCTACCGTTCGTAATGCTGACTGCATTATGGTATTGGAGCAGGGCGAGATTATTGAGCGTGGAACACACGAAGAACTGCTGGCAAAAAGAGGAAGATATTATCAGCTTTATACCGGTGCTGTAGAGTTAGACTAGATATTGCAGAACTAAATTTTGTGTTGGAATACATTTGACACAGTTTTCAATTATGATACAATGATAAGGATAAAATAAAAATCGTAGAATTGGAAAGGGGCAAAAGACAATGCAAAAGAGTAGAAAAAGAATTGTAAGCGCAATCGTAAGTGCATCTTTAGTGCTTGGATTGTGGACAGGATATGCCATTCCTGCCCGTGCGGAGGAAAATGGAAGTGGACAAACTCCACCGACCGAAATTGGCGAACCAACACCGACACCTACGGTGACACCATCCGCATCTCCAAGTGTTGAACCAAGTACAGAGCCAAGTGCGGAGCCAACGGTTACGCCGGAGCCGGTAGATGTGACCCAAATTGCGATAAGCAGAAAATCAGCGGTTTTGATGGCAGGAAAAACATTAAAGCCTGTGATAACGGGAACGACTTCAACAGTTACCTGGACAAGTGCCAATGAAAAAATTGCTAAGGTGGATGAAACCGGAAAAATTAAAGCACTCAAAAAAGGTAAAACGGTAATTACGGCAGCAGTTGACGGCATCACAAAAACCTGCGAAATTACGGTTGTTGCAAAAATGGCAAAGAAAGATTTCAGTAAATTTAATTCAGAGAACTTTGTGAATTTCTGTCAGCGTTATGGCTACAGCCATGGTTATGCATGGAATGGACAGTGGAAGGGCGGAAGTAAGAAAAAAGCAACAGCCCGCGGTATTAAAATTGGTGCATCCAAGACAAAGGTTCAAAAAGCCTATGGAGAACTGACTTGGAAAAAATGTACATCAAAAGACCCATTTAGCAAAATGAAAGGTCTTAAGAAAAACAAAGTAAAAACTTATGGAGATGCAGTTTATGGCAAGTATCGAATCCGTTTTTACTTAAACAGCAAGAAAAAAGTTGTTGCGATTATATTTGCCTGCAACATCTCAAAGATTAAGAAAAAACATTTGAAGAAATATATGTAGAAAATTTCTGAAATTGCTGCAAAACAACGAAAAAGGAACGGCACAGCTGATTATTTGGCTGCCGTTCCTTCATTTGTTTCTGCCGTTGCGGTTTCTTCCGTGTCGTTCTCGGATTCTTCTGTTTCCTCTTCATTTTCTTTTTTCGGCGGCTGAGAAAGTAAGGTCAGTATAATCATCAGAATACTTAATACAATTGGCGCAGCGTAAACGACTGCTTTGCCGGCGGCACTAATTGTAACAGGCTCTGTGTTAAACCAAATCAGTACACCAAAGTGAACGATAAAAACCAGTGTGCCGAGGATGGCACTAATTACTCTGGCAAGCATACTTTTTTCGCCCCCGAATTTCGCACGGGATACGAAGAAAACAAGGAGAAAGGCAATTGATGAATCCAACAGACAGAAAATTAACATTCCTGGATTGATTGTCATAGTCTTTCCTTTCTGTATATGTAGGAACCAAGGTCCGTTTATTTGATTGATATTAGTATAGCATATTGTGGGGGATTTGTGCAAAGAATTTGTTGATATTCCTTTGGGTTCCGTAATTTATCACGAAAAGTTTGCAGGTAGTGGGCGCTCCCGCTTGGACAAATCCGCAGAAGTATCGGCATGTAAAAGACACATGCCTGATACTTGCGCATTTGTACCCACTTCCTGCAAAACTTTTCCGGATAAATTACTGGAAGTCCAAATTGATTAGCATCAAGCACACGAAAATGAAACTTCCGAACAATATGTGAAACAAAACTCTGGTTTTTATTGTAAGATTGCGGAGGTGTGGAGAGAGCTGTCTTTTTGGTGGGCAGCACTGTTTTTTCGGATGTATGTGCCAAATATTTGCTGTTAGTTCTTTGGGTTCCAGTAATTCCGTAGAAAAACTTTGTGACTCGTGGGTTTGAGTACGTCGGTATGTGGCACTGGTAGTTTCAGTGCCCATACCGCTACGCACTCAACGAGCGAGAGTGCCCACGAGACGCAAAGCTTTTCTACGGAATTACGGAAAACAAAAAAAGTGCCAACGAACACTTGACACAAACAACCGAAAAAAAAGTAATTGACATTTTCCCCTACATTTGATAATATATCATTTGTTCGCAGGAGTGGCGGAATTGGCAGACGCGCAGGCTTCAGGTGCCTGTGGTAGCAATATCGTGTGGGTTCAAGTCCCATCTCCTGCATTTCATACAAAACTGTTGATCTTAATGGGTCAGCAGTTTTTTTTATTTCAATATGTGAAATGTTTGTGGTACTTATTGCGAACCTTGTTTTTTTATGGTAAAATACAAGAATATTGGGGTCAAATCTCTTTGCCCCCTTTGCATTACTAATCTATGGAGGCTGAAAGAAAATGAATAGCGCAAAGAAAATTATGAAAAATGGTGGGGAAAATGCTACACAGTCCACAGTGAAACAGAGCAGAGGACTGAGTAAGAATATGATTTTGATTCTTGTTGGCATCATCCTTGTAGCAGTGCTTGGCGGCGGGGTATGTTATGTGAATCTTCGTCCGAGAGCAATTTTGACAGTAGAAGGAAAAGATGCGGATGGGAAGACAGTAACACATACGATAAATTATCCGGAAGCAATGTATGATATTTACCAGGCAGAAGCAATGGCAAGTATGTACCAGATGTATGGTATGTCTTTTGACTGGTCCGATACGACAGAAGATGGTGACACCTATGCAGCACTTTACAAAAAGCAAATTATGCAGGCGTTAAAAAAACGTGAAATTTTGTATATGTGCGCACAGAAAAAGGGTATGACTTTAACAGATGAAGAGAAAAAGACAATTAAAGAAGATGTCAAGAACGCAAGAAAGAATATGACAGATTCCCAGAAAGCGATGAAAGGTCTGGATGAGGCAACGATTACAACTGTAAAAGAGAAAGATAAACTTGGTGAGAAATATAAAGATTCTATTGTTTCCACTTTGAAAATCGACAAGGACAAGTTAAAGAAATCTGTCGATAAAAAATCTTATCGTCAGTATACTTTGCAGTATTATACATTTGCCAAGACTGAAACCGGCAGTGATAATAAGACAAAGGATAAAGATGCAAAGACACTTGAACAGGGTAAGAAAGATATGATTGCTTTGCAGAAAAAAGCAGCAAGCGCAAAAGATTTTACAAAAGATGTTATTACGGACAAAGACAATGACAAAGTCGATGATAACAACAAAGGAATTTCTTATTCGACAAAAGATTTGATTGAAACCGATACGGATTTTCTGGACAATGCTACTCGTAAGACTGTGAAAGCAATGAAAAATGGTGCAGTATCCGGTTTGATTGAGACAAAAGATGCTTATTATGTGATTAAGATGGTAAATAACAATGACCCGGCTGCTTACAACAAGCAGTGCGAGACTGTTATTTCTCAGGAAGAAGATACACAGTTTGATGCGGTTTACAAAAACACAATTAAAGCAGAGTATACCGCAACAACACAGAGTTACTGGAAGGGCAGAGTTACAATTGGTTATCTGACAACAGATAGTTCGGCACAGCAGTAATTAAAGTAATTTATAATATCATTTAATACAGCAGAAAATGGAGGATGTCATGGCAGACGTAAAACGGATTTATGTTGAAAAAAAAGAACCTTATGCCGTAGCGGCAAAGGAGTTGAAACAGGAGCTTAAGAGTTATCTTGGAATTGATACGCTCAGTGAAGTGCGTGTGTTGATTCGTTATGATGTGGAATCAATTTCCGAAGATGTATACAAAAAAGCACTTGTTACAGTGTTTTCAGAACCACCGGTAGATGATATTTATGAGGGGAGTTTCCCGAAAAAAGAGAATGACAAAGTGTTCTCTGTGGAATATTTACCGGGACAGTTCGACCAGCGTGCCGATTCGGCAGAACAGTGTGTGAAACTGTTAAATGAAAAGGAAGAACCGATTATCCGGTCTGCGACAACATATGTGTTATCCGGTGATATTTCCGAGGATGAATTAGCACGTATCAAATCGTATTGTATTAATCCGGTAGATTCCCGTGAAACAGATGAAGTAGTTCCTGAAACTTTGGTAACTGTTTTTGAGGAGCCGGCAGATGTTAAGATTTTTGATGGCTTTAAGGATATGCCGGAGGATGAGTTAAAGGCATTGTACGATTCACTTGGCTTGGCAATGACGTTTAAAGATTTTCTTCATATCCAGAAGTATTTTCATGGAGAAGAAAAAAGAGACCCGTCGATGACGGAAATCCGCGTGTTGGATACATACTGGTCGGATCACTGCCGTCATACGACGTTCCTCACAGAGTTAAAAAATGTAACGTTTGAAGATGGTGATTACAAAGCACCGGTTGAAAAGACATACAATGAATACAAAAAAGCACATGATGAAATGTATCAGGGCAGAGATGACAAATTTGTTTCTCTGATGGATATCGCGCTTCTTGGTATGAAGAAACTTCGTGCAGAAGGTAAATTGGAAGACATGGAAGTGTCGGATGAGATTAATGCCTGCTCGATTGTTGTACCAGTTGAAATCGATCATGGAAATGGTCCGGAAACAGAAGAGTGGCTTGTATTCTTTAAGAATGAAACACATAACCACCCAACAGAAATTGAGCCGTTTGGTGGAGCTGCTACCTGTCTTGGCGGTGCAATTCGTGATCCGTTGTCAGGACGTGGCTATGTTTATCAGGCAATGCGCGTGACAGGTGCGGCTGACCCGACAAAATCTCAGAAAGAGACGATGGAAGGAAAGCTTTCCCAGCGTAAGATTGTGACAGGAGCTGCCAAAGGTTACAGCTCATATGGTAACCAGATTGGTTTGGCAACCGGACTTGTGGATGAAGTATATCATCCAAATTATGTTGCAAAACGTTTGGAGATTGGTGCCGTTATGGGTGCTGCTCCAAGAAAAAATGTAATTCGTGAGAACTCTGATCCGGATGACATCATTATTCTTCTTGGCGGACGTACCGGTCGTGACGGATGTGGTGGTGCAACCGGTTCTTCAAAAGCACATAACACAGCATCGATTGATACCTGCGGTGCAGAGGTGCAGAAAGGTAATGCGCCGACTGAGCGTAAGATTCAGAGACTTTTCCGCCGCGAAGAAGTCAGCCGTCTGATTAAGAAATGTAATGACTTTGGTGCCGGTGGTGTTTCCGTAGCGATTGGTGAACTTGCAGATGGTTTGACCGTAGATTTGGACAAGGTACCAAAGAAATATGCCGGTCTCGACGGAACAGAACTTGCTATTTCTGAGTCTCAGGAGCGTATGGCAATCGTTGTTGACCCGAAAGATGTTGATAAGATGCTTGCCTATGCAGAGGAAGAAAACTTAGAGGCAGTCTGCGTAGCGACTGTTACCAAATCTCCTCGTCTTGTGTTGAAATGGCGTGGTAAAGAAATTGTAAATATTTCTCGTGCTTTCTTAGATACAAACGGTGCTCATCAGGAGACAGACGTTGTTGTAGAAAGCCCGAAAAAAGCAGATAATTATTTGACAAAGACAGAAAAAGTAGACAGTTTCAAAGATGCTTTCTTGAAAAAACTTAGCAGTTTAAATGCATGTTCAAAGAAAGGTCTTGTGGAAATGTTTGACAGTTCCATTGGTGCCTGCACGGTCAATATGCCATATGGTGGTAAATATCAGTTAACACCAACGCAGACTATGATTGCTAAACTTCCGGTACTTGACGGTAAATGTGATACGGTCACGATGATGAGTTATGGCATGGATCCGTATTTGATGAGCTGGAGCCCATATCATGGAGCAGAATATGCAGTGCTTACTTCGGTTGCTAAGATTGTGTCAGCCGGTGGTGATTTCCGCAAAATCCGTTTTACATTCCAGGAATATTTCAAACGTATGACAGAGGATGCAAAACGCTGGGGCGAGCCGATGGCAGCTCTGTTAGGTGCATATGATGCACAGATTAAACTAGGTCTTCCATCTATTGGTGGTAAGGATAGTATGTCCGGTACCTTTAACGACATTGATGTACCGCCTACCCTTTGCTCCTTTGCCGTTGATGTGGCAGAGATTTCGGATGTTGTAACAAACGAACTGAAAAAAGCAGGAAGCCGTCTTGTGAAATTCACAATTCAGAAGGATGAGTATGATCTTCCGGATTTTGCATTTATTATGAGTCAGTATGAGAAGATTACGAAACTGATGCGTGATGGTGTAATTCTTTCCGCACAGGCAGTTGATGGCAACGGTGTTGCCGATGCCGTTGCGAAGATGGCATTTGGTAATAAGATTGGTGCTAAATTCTGCAAACATAAACCAAAAGAATATTTCTTTACACCGGGTTATGGTGAAATTGTAGCAGAGATTGATGAAGAGGATTTGGCTGTGTTGGATGCTGCCGGTGTTTCTTATGATAAGATTGGTAAGACATTGGATAAACCGCAGTTTGAGTGTGATGATGAAGTGATTTCCATGGAGGAAGCACTTTCGGCTTGGAGTGGCACTTTGGAAAAAGTATTCCCTACCCGTTCCGGTGTGGAAGACAAAGAAATCAATACCGGACTTTACGATACGAAAGACATTTATGTATGCAAACATAAAGTAGCAAAACCTTCCGTATTTATTCCGGTATTCCCGGGAACAAACTGTGAGTATGATACCGCTCTTTCGTTCCAGGCAGCAGGTGCTGATACAAAGAGCATTGTATTTAAAAATATGACGGAGCAGAACATCACGGACAGTGTAGATGCTTTTGAAAAGGCAATCCGTGAGTCCCAGATTTTGATGTTTGCCGGCGGATTTAGTGCCGGTGATGAGCCGGATGGCTCGGCAAAATTCATTACCTCCATTTTCCGTAATGAAAAGATTAAAGATGCCGTTCATGAACTGTTAGATGAGAGAGACGGTTTGGTACTTGGTATTTGTAACGGATTCCAGGCGTTGATTAAACTTGGTTTGGTTCCTTACGGTAAGATTGCGACACAGCTTTCCGACTCGCCGACATTGACGACAAACAGTATTGGACGTCATGTGTCGAAGACCGTTTATACAAAAGTGGTTACGAATAAATCGCCATGGCTTCAGGAGGCAGAACTTGGCGGAGTATATTCGATTCCGGCTTCTCATGGTGAGGGACGTTTTGTGGCAAGTGATGAGTGGATTCAGAAATTGTTTGCAAACGGACAGGTTGCGACACAGTATGTAGATATTGATGGAAATCCAACCATGGATGAAGACTTTAACCCGAATGGTTCTTATTGTGCAATTGAAGGTATTACCAGTCCGGATGGACGTGTTCTTGGTAAGATGGCACATTCCGAGCGCCGCGGTGATGGTGTTGCCATAAATATTTATGGCGACCAGGATCAGAAGATTTTCAAGAGCGGTGTAAAATATTTTGCATAAGTGCATGATTTTGTATGTAACGCGCTGTTCCCTAAACGATAGGGAGCAGCGTTTGTTTTAGTAGAAAGGAAGAAAAATGAAACGAATGATTTTGGCATCCGGCTCTCCGAGACGGAAAGAATTGCTTCAGATGTTGGAGGTTCCTTTTGAGGTGCTTGTATCGGACACCAAAGAAGTAATCACAAAAAATGAGCCGGCAGAAGTGACGAAAGAATTGTCATATCAAAAAGCGATGGCAGTTGCCGGGCAGGTAGAAGAAGGAATCATTATTGGTGCGGATACGGTTGTTTCGATTGATGGAAAAATTCTTGGAAAACCGGCAGATAAAGAAGAAGCGAGAGAAATGATTTATAAATTACAGGGAAAAAGTCATATGGTGTATACCGGTGTTACGGTGATTGCAAAATCAGATGATATGGTATCTGCGTCATCATTTGCTGAGGGAACGAAGGTGAATGTAGCGCCGATGACAGAAAATGAGATTGAGGCTTATATTTCGACCGAAGAACCATATGATAAAGCCGGAGCATATGGCATTCAAGGCTTGTTTGGCAAGTTTATTGAAGGAATTGAGGGGGACTACTTCAATGTGGTTGGTCTTCCCGTTCACAGGCTGTATGAAGAATTAAAAAAATTTGATTAGTTACTATTCCGTGTGATGTGGTATGCCTGATTCCATTTGACATAGTTTTTGACATTCTGCAATAAATAATCACGGTAGGAATGACTAAGCAGTGTTTTCTTCTGCGACTGATTATACAATTCCAATAAAATCTGCAGGGTATATACATTATTCGTTTGTTCATCATGGTAAATAAAATTCGCATTATTAAGCTCCAAAAAGGCATTATGGATGCGGTTTGGGGAGGATATTTGCCCCTGCTTAGGAAGAAAAATAACCGGTTCGTCTTTAAATCCGAAAAATAAGCAGTCAAAATGAAGCCAGTAGAAGGTGCAGAGGGATGGGGCAAAACCAAATTGCTGTCCAGGCTCCATAATTAAGTATTCATTTTCATTTACGACATACCGGTCTGTTTGGTCTGCAATGGAAAGTGTTCCGTTTGTTACTATGATTAATTCATTTTCCATTAGTTCACGTGACATATGAATCCAATCCGGCGAACCTGCCTCAAAGAATCCATTGAATTTATAGTGTACCTGCGCTGCCGTTGATATTCTAATATCTTTCATTTTTTAACGCTCTCCCTGCTTGATTTTGCGATTAATATGTTGTTAATATATAGTATAAGATAATTATCTTACTTTTTCAAACAAAACATAACCCTTTTTTTGTTTACTTATTGTCATTTTTATGTAATAGTAAGGATACAAAAACAAAGGGAGGATTTTTTATGAATCAGGATATTTCAATTTGTGTTTTGACGGAGAATGAGATGGGCTGGACTGAACCATTTGAGTTAGACAAAGTACAGATTTTAGACAATTATTATTTGTCTGCTCAGAAGTCGGATATAGCTTTCTTGAAAAAAATGGATACTGCGCGCCTACTGGCTAGATTTCGAACGACAGCAGGGATTGATACAAAGGGTGTCAGACCGTATGGCGGATGGGAAGATAGTTTGCTTGGCGGTCATTGTGTCGGCCATTATCTTACGGCTCTTGCACAGGCGGTGAAGGTGACTGGTGATAAAGAACTGAAAGAAAAATCTCAGACGTTAATTGCCGGTTTGGAAGAATGTCAGAAGAAACTTGGCACCGGGTTCCTTTTTGGGGCAAAAGTGGAAGATAAAGAGAATGTTGAGAAGCAGTTTGATATTTTGGAGGGAAAGAAAAAGGGCGAGACGTGGGTTCCATGGTATAATATGCATAAGGTTCTTGCCGGTCTTGTAGATACTTATAAATATACGGGAAATGAAACAGCTCTTTTGGTTGCGGAAAAATTGGGTGACTGGATTTATGAGCGTGTGAGTAAATGGGATTTAAAAACGAATCAAAAGGTATTGGAGACGGAATATGGCGGCATGAATGATTGTTTGTATGAACTGTATTCCTACAGTCATAATAAGCACCATTTGGAGGCGGCGCAGAAATTTGATGAGAAAGCACTTTTTTTGATGGCTGCGAAAGGTGAAAAAAACTGCCTGGATGGAAAGCACGCGAATACCCAGATTCCTAAGTTTATCGGTGCGATTAAGCGATATAATGTGTTAAAACAGCTGGGGGAGGCAAAACAGGAAGATGAAGCATATCTTGTGGATGCTGAGAAATTTTTTGAAATGGTTGTCAAACGACATTCTTTTGTTACCGGCGGCATCAGTGTGATGGAGCATTTTCGGAAAGATTATCATTTGGATGAGATTCGTACGCAGACAAATTGTGAGAGCTGTTGTGCGCACAATATGTTAAAACTTGCAAAAGAGCTATTTAAGGCAACAAGGAAAAAGGAGTATGCCGATTATTATGAGACAACTTTGCGGAATGCGATTATGGGAGCGGTAAAAACGGAGAGTGGAGCAGCATCTTATTTTACGCCGATGGCAACCGGGTATTACAAAACGTTTGGTGAGGAGGAGCCTGAGAAGAATATGTTCTGGTGCTGTACCGGAAGTGGCATGGAGAATTTCACGAAACTGGGCGACAGTATTTATTTTCGTGCCAATGATACGCTGCTTGTAAATCAATATGTCGCTTCAAAAGTGACTTGGGAGGAAAAGAATCTTGTGCTTACACAGAAGTCGGATGTGACAAAATCAGAGGAGATTTCTTTTGTGTTAAATGCATTGCATGACAAAGAAATATCGGATGTGGCGATTGCGCTTCGGATCCCGGATTGGATGCATGGGGAAGCCACGATTTATGTAAATGGCGCGGAGAAAATGACAGCAGCCGGTAATAGCGAGTATGTTTTATTGGAGCGTAACTGGGAGGATGGTGATGTGATAATGGCAAAATATCCGATGTCAGTGGAGTCTGTTGGACTTTTGGATCAGGATGCCGTGTTTGCTTTTCGGTACGGACCGACGGTTCTGGCTGCAAAACTTGGAAAAGAAAAGATGGGAGAGGCGACATGGGCGGGAATTGACCTTACCGCACCTCTTTATAAGGTAGTAGGAAATGAGTGCCGGAAAGACACAATTGCGTATGGTGAACCAAAAACGACAGAACTGCTTGATAATGAAACGCTGACGATTCAAAAAGAGACCTCTGTGAATGAGTTTGTCAGTCATATAGAACGTTATCTAGTACGTGATACGGAAAGCGAAACCTTGTCGTTTCATCTGAAAGGAACGGATGCTGATACGACATTTGAAAATGGACTACAGTTTGTTCCGTTTAATACACTAAATGATGAGCGGTATGGTATTTATTGGTATTTTGATACTGAGAAAAATAACGATAAGGAATGAAAAAAACTTCTTGACATGCAGGCAGTTATTCAGTATAATAGCACTTGTGTTTAAGAAGTGCGCGAGTGGCTCAGTTGGTAGAGCACAACCTTGCCAAGGTTGGGGCCGCGGGTTCGAGTCCCGTCTCGCGCTTTCATATTAAAAAAAGAGTGACTCTAAAAAGGAGCCACTCTTTTTTTTCTTCGAGCCCTCGGCTAATTATATAAGCAAAAAAGGAAGTTCAATTCGAGAGAGACTATAACGCAAAGCGTTATCCCGTCTCGATTCGATTGAACTTTCTTTTTTTTGTGAAAATTCCACAGAAAATAGTTGAACTCTACGTAAAAAGTGTGTATAATATAACCATATTATGTGTATAATTTACACATAGAATGAGGATTGGAGGGCTGATAGATGAAAAAACGGGTCAATATTACGTTAGAAGATAAAGTGATTCAGAGAATTGACCAGTACGCAGATGAGCATTATACCAGCCGTTCCGGTGCAATTACGATGTTGATTGTGGAGGCTACGGAGGAGCCAAAACAAAAGAAATAATGGGATACTTTGGGTTAATTGTTCAGAAAAACGGAGGATATTGTGAAAGTTACGATGGATTACGTGGTGGGAAATACCGCCATACAAATTGTGAATACGGGGAAAAAAGTAAAAATTGTTGACGTGGAAAAACAGAAGAAGAAAAGAAAGTTTATTAAACAGTGGATTATTGCAAGTGCAGCATCCCTTGTTTTGATTCTAATTTGTTTCCAAATTGTTCGTATGGAAAATCAGGAAGTGCTTTTGAATAAACAAGTGTATAAACTGGCGTCTCAGATTGATGTATTAGAAAAAGAAAATTTAGCACTGAAAAAGCAGGAGGCAGACGTGACAATTTCATATGATGATTTGTTTGCGCGTGCAAAGTCGTTAGGCATGAAATTTCCTACGAATTGTCAGGTTCAGACCTACACGGTAGAGAAGAGTACAGCAGTGCGTTTATATGGTGAAAAAAACCATAAATTGGGTAAATAAAAATTTTTTTGAAAAATTTAAAAATAATGCTTGCATTCCGAAAAGGATTCATGTATAATATCGCTTGTGGTTGTGATTGGGCTATCGCCAAATGGTAAGGCACTGGACTCTGACTCCAGCATTTCAAGGTTCGAATCCTTGTAGCCCAGCTTGAAGAGCTCTGATACATATGTGTCAGAGCTCATTTGTTGTATATCGATTGAAAATCAGCGGATGGATAGCATATCCATGACAGAATGGAGGATTTTATGAGTGATTCACAGAGACAGGAAATCGAGAAAAGACGTACTTTTGCGATTATTTCCCACCCGGATGCCGGAAAGACGACATTGACGGAGAAATTTCTTTTATATGGAGGAGCAATTAATCTAGCTGGTTCGGTAAAAGGAAGAAAAGCGGCGAAACATGCGGTTTCTGACTGGATGGAAATTGAAAAGGAAAGAGGTATTTCGGTAACAAGTTCGGTTCTGCAGTTTAATTATGATGGTTTTTGCATCAATATTCTGGATACACCGGGACATCAGGATTTCTCGGAAGATACTTACCGTACGTTGATGGCAGCAGATTCAGCCGTGATGGTAATTGACGGCTCTAAAGGTGTTGAGGCACAGACGATTAAGTTATTTAAGGTTTGTGTCATGCGCGGGATTCCAATTTTTACGTTTATTAACAAGATGGACCGTGAGGCGATGGATCCGTTTGAATTGATTGACCAGATTGAGAATGTGCTTGGTATCCGCACTTGTCCGGTGAACTGGCCGATTGGTTCCGGAAAGAACTTTAAAGGTGTGTATGACCGTAACACAAAGACCATTTCCCGATTTATTGCGGGGGACAATGGACATAAAGTAGAGATGGTAGAGGCAAGTCTTGGGGATGCCGGTTTGGATGATTTGATTACGAAAGAATACCACGATATTTTAGTTGATGAAATTGAATTGCTGGATGGAGCAAGCGATGCCTTTGATTTGGAAAAGGTTCGTGCCGGACAGCTTTCGCCGGTATTTTTTGGTTCGGCACTGACAAACTTTGGTGTAGAAACCTTTTTGCAGCATTTCCTGGATATGACAACATCTCCGCTGCCTCGTACATCCGGTGGCGAGGTGGTAGACCCATTCTCGGATGAATTTTCGGCATTTGTATTTAAGATTCAGGCAAATATGAATAAGGCCCATCGTGACCGAATTGCTTTTATGCGTATCTGCTCCGGTAAGTTTGAGGCAGGCATGGAAGTTATGCATGTGCAGGGTGGCAAAAAGATTCGTCTTGCACAGCCACAGCAGATGATGGCACAAGAGAGAAAACATGTCGAGGAGGCATATGCCGGTGATATTATCGGCGTTTTTGACCCGGGTATTTTCTCGATTGGAGATACATTGTATAAAGGAAAAACGCCGGTTCGCTTTGAAGGAATCCCAACATTTGCACCGGAGCATTTTGCAAGAGTCCGTCAGGTGGATACGATGAAGCGTAAACAGTTTATGAAAGGAATTTCACAGATTGCACAGGAAGGTGCGATTCAGATTTTTCAGGAATTTAATACCGGCATGGAAGAGATTATTGTGGGTGTTGTAGGCGTCCTGCAGTTTGAGGTGCTTCAGTACCGTTTGGAAAATGAGTATAATGTAGAAATCCGTATGGAACAGCTTCCGTATGAGCATGTACGCTGGATTGAAAATAAGGATATCGATGTAGCGGCACTTTCGGTTACGTCCGATACAAAGAAGGTAAAAGATCTGCATGACAGACCACTCCTTTTGTTTACCCATCCGTGGAGTGTTCAGACGGCGCTTGACCGAAATGAAGGGTTACAGTTAAGTGAATTTGGTGCGACAGAAGAATAGAATAAAAAAGGCGTTGGAATCATAGTTGATCTCGAACGCCTTTTTCTATATTACTTATCAATTGTATTTATTGGAAAAGATTTAAGTCAATGGCATTTGCCATCACCTGATAGCCATTATAAGGATGGATGCCATCATCTTTGTTTGTATATTTGGCTAATAAATTTTGCGGATTTGCCGGATCGGCAACGGCATTTTCAAAATCAATGATGCCATCTACGCCAGACTCGGATGAACGCATCCACTGATTGATAAGTTGTCTTACTTTTTCTGAATTTTCACTATAAAAACTGCTTGTGCCAAAAGGAAGGATTGGTGCACCATAAACTTTGATGTTGTTTTTATGACAAGTTTCAATCATCTTTTGATATTCCGGCAAAAGCAAATTGTATTTGTCCGTATTTTGAAGCTTATCCAAATCATTGACGCCAAATAAAATTATACAGTAAGCAACACCGTCGTGTTCTAATAAATCACGGTTGAATCGGTTTTTTCCCGCATCCGTTGGATACGAGCCGAGAATGGAATTTGAACCAATTCCCTCGTTTATAACAGATACATTTTCGGTTCCTTTATTTGCTTTTAACCGTTTGGCAAAGTAATCTCCCCAGCGAGTGTAGGAATCTGGTTTTTTGCCCAAGTAGGTGGCATCGGTGCCATAGCCATCGGTAATGGAATCACCAAAACAGACAACCGCTTTACTTCCATTTGCAGAGAGAAGAGATGCGTCTGCTAAAAAGAACCAGCTGGTTGTTTTCTTATAATTACTAAAAGTATTGGCTGAAACTTGATTACCGGAGACCTGGTAGGTTGTAGCACGGGCACCGCGGTGTCCGGTAATGTTTGTGGTCGGCGTTTCACCAAAAAAAGTGGAAATGGCTACATTTTCCAGTGCTTCTACGGGAAAATCAATAGCGTCAGTTTGAATTACCTTTCCTTTTGGAATAATAAAATTTTCTTTTCCTTCGAATGTTACGGTGGCATCTGTATCGGTGTTGATTTCAGGATTCGATGCCTTCACCTGCTTCGCTATGTGCATTGATTTAATCGTGACATCCCTTCCGCCATATTGGTTGCTTAAGCGGAAACGGATTTTACTTCCGGTTGTAGTTACTTTAATAACCTGTCTTACTGTAGAATCTTCTAAAGCAATTTGAGGCATTGCGTTGGATGTAACATCGCATTTTTCTTCTGCTGTACCCCAGGTAGTAACCCATGTCGGGGTAGGAGTGGCGGTTGGCACTGGAGTCAGTGTTATAGCGGGAGCCCTGTTTGGTGCCTGCGAAGGCGAAGCCGTACTGGATGGGACAGCCACATTTTTTTGTGGTGTAGCTTTTTTTGCAGCAAGAACTGTGATGCGGCAGGTAAGTTTACGGATTTTTTTCCCATGTTTGTAACGTGCAAGAAGTGTTGTCTTTCCCTTTTTTACTCCTTGAATAACAGCATATGGTTTTCCGGTTTTCTTTTGTTTTACAATTTTCGCAATTTTTTTGTTCCCTAATTTCCATGTAACTTTTGTTTTCTTTGCAATTTTTTTGATTGAAACCTTTGCTTTCTTTCCGGTATAAACCGAAACTTTTGTTTTGCTAAGTGCTGGCTTTTTTGCTGCATTAGCGGTAGTACCCGGAACTGTTTGTGACAGAGTGCTCATAAAAAGAGCCGTCAACAACAGAGGGGTGTAAATTTTTCGCTTCATAAATGCGATACCTCCATTTTTTTTCTTCATTGTACAATACCAATAAAGAATGTCAACGGCTCAGAGAACAATGCACCAATATATTCAATATTTATGCCATTTTATGCAAATATATCCGTATTATTTAATGTTTAATTTTTTTGCTGTAATCAGGTAAGTCAGTAAATAGAAGATGACTCCCAAAGCTCCATACAGGAGGCAGAACAGCAAAAGGACAACATGGATGGAGTCAATCACATCAGGGAATATCAGGATAAATGGGATTGACAACAACGAAATAACAATCTGTAATCCCTGAGAAAGTCCAAGGAAAGCACCAATGCTTAATGCGACACGGTGAGTCTGTACTAATTGACCAATCATGATGGAAAGGTACATCATCAAAATTGAGAACGAAAGGCTGATCAATATAAAAATTCCAAACAAAACCAGTGCACTAAAGTCGCTCAAGTTAATTGTCTGTAAAACGAATTCAATGCTGTGAATGATATCAGACATTGTAATTGGCGTAGCAATTAATATAACAATAAACATAGAAATCAATGCAATTCCACAGGCGAGGATATACCACACAAAGGAAACCAGCCATTTGGCAAGTAAAAGCTGGCCTGTTTTGGCGGGAAGGGTAAATGTTAAATATGCTTCCTGGGAAGTCATGGTCTTATAAAAGCGTATGGCAATTAACACCTGAGTTACAATGAGCAGGCCAAACAGCAGCAGACAGTAACCTATGATGCCGCTTCCAAATACAAGAGAAAGAGCATCGGCTGTATTTTCATCATACGGTTGTGAGCCCAAAGACATCATCAAGCTGAAAATAGGTGTTAAAACAACGATGAATCCAAACATTGGAATAAATAAACGCATCGTATCTTTAAATTCGTGTTTAATTAATTTTTTTAGCATCGGAACACCTCCCGGAATAATGTATCGACCGACTTGCCCTGCTGTTCGCGGATATCATCTACGGATGACTGCAAGCGAATCTGGCCGTCCTGCAGGAAAATAACATCATCTAAAATGCTCTCAACATCAGAAATCAGATGTGTGGAAAGAAGCACAGAGGCATTTTCACTGTAGTTCGAAATAATCGTCTGTAATATGTAATCTCTGGTTGCCGGATCGACACCTCCGATTGGTTCATCCAGACAGTACAGATTTGCATTCCGGCTCATAGTCAGAATCAACTGGACTTTTTCCTGTGTTCCTTTTGACATGTGTTTTAAACGCATATTTTCGACGATGTCTAGGCGTTTTAACATTTCCTCAGCTTTGTTTTTGTCAAAATCTACAAAAAAATCATCATAATAGGAAAATAAGTCTGATATTTTCATCCATTTAGGAAAAATTGTCTGGTCCGGCAGATAGGAAATGTGCTGCTTAGTAATAACGCCGGGACGTTCCCCTCCAATAAAAAGTTCGCCGGAACTTGGTGTGAGCAAACCGTTTATCAATTTCAAAAAAGTGGTTTTTCCGCTTCCGTTCGGACCTAAAAGCCCAACTATTTTTCCGCATTCAATCGTTACATTTACATCTCGTAATGCCGGTTTAGGACCGAAATTTTTGCAGATGTGTTTTGATTCTAATAAAATCATAAATCCTCCTTCCTTTGCTTGCGCAGGCAGGCAATGCATTCTTCTTTTGAAAATCCTAATTTTGCAAGAGCCTGATAACAGTTTTCTACAATGCCGTCCGCTAATTCATCACGCATGGACCCAATCAGTGATTCATCACTTGTTACGGTTCGCCCATTTGTCCGGCTGCCAATCAAAAGCCCCTCCTGTTCAAGAGCTGCGAGTGCTTTCTGCATCGTATTTGGATTTACCGCAGCCTCAGTGGCAAGTTCCCTTACCGAGGGAAAACGCTCACCGGGGCGGTAGTGACCGGACAGAATCTGTAACTTAATCTGTTCTACCAATTGTATATATATGGGACGTTCCTTTGATAAATTCCAGGACATAGAAAACCTCCTTTCTTATTAAGCTAAATAATTATTGTACTACTGTATTAAGTACGTAACACAATAGTACAGCGGAGGGATGAATATGTCAAGAGATGTTTGACATTTTGTGCTTCTGTAATTTGTTGAGAAAAAACTTTGCGGCTCGTGGGCGTTTCCACTAGACAAATGCGTAGGGGTATCGGCATGCCAAATACGCATGCTTGATACCCACGCATTTGTACCCACGAGCCGCAAAGTTTTTTCTCGATAAATTATGAAGACACAAAAGTTGTACAAACAATCCCATAATTTTCAGAGAACATACTTATTAGTTTTTGGTAAAGGAGAAGATTACGTCAAAGGAACAATGCCGTTTTTAGATTTCTAGTAAATTATTAAGAAGCGTTCGTGGTTTGTGGGTACAAACACGTGGGTTTCGTGCATGCGTATTTGGCATGCCGATACCCCTACGCGTTTGTTTAGCGGAAGCGCCCACAAAATGCGAACGCTTCTTAATAATTTACAAAAATTAAAAACGCATCATTGTTCCTTTGACACAAACTCGACATTTTTCGTCCTTTACTTTTCTTTTTTTTAGTGATAAAATAAAAACACGAATGAATAAATTTAAGGAGGACATTACAAAAATGGCTAGAGCAAAACAATCCATGGATGGTAATACCGCTGCAGCACACGTGGCATATGCCTATACAGAAGTAGCTGGTATCTATCCTATTACACCTTCGAGCCCGATGGCTGATTCCGTTGATCAGTGGTCAGCAGCAGGACAGAAGAACATTTTTGGCAGCAAAGTAAAAGTTGTTGAGATGGAATCTGAGGCCGGCGCCGCTGGTACTGTACACGGTTCTCTTGCAACAGGAGCTTTGACAACGACATTTACGGCTTCTCAGGGTCTTCTTCTTATGATCCCGAATATGTATAAAATCGCTGGTGAGATGTTGCCAAGTGTATTCCACGTATCCGCACGTACGGTGTCTACACATGCTTTGAATATTTTTGGTGATCATAGTGATGTATATGCTTGTCGTCAGACTGGTTTCGCTATGCTTGCTGAGACAAACCCACAGGAAGTTATGGACTTGAGTCCGGTTGCTCATTTGGCAGCTTTGGAAGGAAAAGTTCCATTCATTAACTTCTTTGATGGTTTCCGTACTTCCCATGAGATTCAGAAGATTGAGAAATGGGATTACGAAGATTTGAAAGAAATGTGCCCAATGGATGCTGTTGAAGCATTCCGTAAACATGCATTGAATCCAGAGCACCCAACTGCACGTGGTTCTCACGAGAATGGAGACGTATTCTTCCAGCATCGTGAAGCATGTAACAAGGCTTATGATGCACTTCCTGCTGTTGTAGAGAAGTACATGAACAAAGTAAATGAAAAACTCGGTACCGATTACGGTTTGTTTAACTACTATGGTGCACCGGATGCTGACCGCGTAATCATCGCTATGGGATCCATCTGTGACGTAGCAGAAGAAGTAATTGATTACTTGACAGCAAAGGGCGAGAAAGTTGGTCTTGTAAAAGTTCGTTTGTATCGTCCATGGTCTCCGGAAGCAATTCTTAAGGTGATTCCTAAGACTGCTAAGAAGATTGCTGTACTTGACCGTACAAAAGAGCCTGGTGCTCTTGGTGATCCGTTGTATCTGGATGTTGCAGCTACTCTTCGTGAGGCAGGTTTGAATGATATCATTCTTACCGGCGGACGTTATGGTCTTGGTTCCAAAGATACACCACCATCATCTGTATTCGCTGTATACAAAGAACTGGAGAAAGACGATCCAAAACCTCGTTTCACAATCGGTATTGTGGATGACGTAACAAATTTGAGTCTTCCGGAAGTGAAACCGGCTCCAATTACTTCTGCACCGGGAACAAAAGAGTGCAAGTTCTGGGGACTTGGTGGAGATGGTACTGTAGGTGCTAACAAAAACTCAACAAAGATTATCGGTGACCACACAGATAAATTTATCCAGGCATACTTCCAGTATGACTCAAAGAAAACAGGTGGTGTAACAATTTCCCATCTTCGTTTTGGTGATAATCCGATTAAGAGTCCTTACTACATCAACCAGGCTGACTTCGTAGCATGTCATAACCCGGCTTATGTAACACAGGGTATGAAGATGGCTCAGGATGTAAAACCGGGCGGTGTATTCATGATTAACTGCCAGTGGTCTGATGAAGAACTCGGACATCACTTGAACGCTGAAGCTAAGAAATATATTGCAGACAACAACATTCAGCTTTACACAATCAACGCGATTGATAAAGCAATTGAAATTGGTATGGGTAAACGTACTAACACAATTTTGCAGTCTGCATTCTTCAAACTTGCTGATGTAATGCCAATTGATGATGCGATTAAGTTCATGAAAGAAGCAGCTAAGAAATCTTACTCCAAAAAAGGTGATGCTGTCGTAGAAATGAACTACAAAGCAATCGATTGTGGTGTTGACGCAATTCATAAAGTAGAAGTACCTGAATCTTGGAAGAATCCGGAAGCAGATGCTCCTGCAAAAGAGAAGACCGGACGTCCGGAAGTTGTTAAGATGGTAAATGACCTTCTTGAGCCAATTTCTAAGATGGATGGTGACAGCCTTCCAGTATCTGCATTCGCAGGTAACCCGGATGGTCAGTTTGAGACTGGTGCTTCCGCATATGAGAAACGTGGTACAGCCGTTATGGTTCCTGTATGGAATCCGGATACATGTATCCAGTGTAACAACTGTGCATTTGTATGTTCTCACGCTACAATTCGTCCATTCCTCCTTTCTGAGGATGAGGTGAAAGCAGCACCTTCAAACATCAAACTTGCTGATACAAAGCCAAAAGCCGGCGAATATAAATTTGCAATGAGCGTATCTCCTTTGGATTGTATGGGATGTGGCGAGTGTATTACCGTATGTCCGAAAGCTGCTGATGAAGCCATCAAGATGGTACCTCAGGAGTCTCAGGCAGACGAGCAGCCGGTATTTGATTACTTGGTAGCTAACGTTGGTAAGAAAGACAGCGGATTTGCTGATACAACTCCAAAGGGAAGCCAGTTCAACCAGCCACTTCTCGAGTTCTCCGGAAGTTGTGCAGGATGTGCTGAAACATCTTATGCAAGACTTGTTACACAGCTCTTTGGTGAGCATATGTACATTTCAAATGCAACAGGATGTTCTTCTATCTGGGGTAACCCGGCAGCAACATCACCATATACAGTAAACAAAGATTCCAAGAAGGGACCGGCTTGGTCTAACTCCCTGTTCGAGGATAACGCAGAGCATGGTCTTGGAATGCACATTGGACAGAAATATCTTCGTGACCAGGCAATTGAATTGGTAGAAGAGATTGCTGCTTCCGATAAAGCATCGGCTGAATTTAAAGCTGCTGCTGCTAAATTCATTGAGACAAAAGATAATACAAGAGAGAACTCACCTGCTGCAGAAGCATTGATTGCTGAACTTGAAAAAGCTGCAAATGCAGGATGTGAGAAATCCAAAGAAGTTCTTGCCAAGAAAGATTACCTTGCTAAGAAGTCCGTATGGATCTTCGGTGGTGACGGTTGGGCATATGATATCGGATTTGGTGGTCTGGATCATGTACTTGCATCCGGCGAGAACGTAAACGTAATGGTATTCGATACGGAGATGTACTCCAATACTGGTGGTCAGGCATCCAAAGCTTCCAATATCGGTGAAGTTTGTCAGTTTGCTGCTGCCGGTAAAGAGATTGGCAAGAAGAGCCTTGCTGAAATCGCTATGAGTTATGGCTATGTATATGTAGCACAGATTGCACTTGGTGCTAATCCTGCTCAGGCTGTAAAAGCAATTGCTGAGGCAGAAGCTTATAACGGACCATCCCTGATTATCGGTTATGCTCCATGTGAGCTCCACGGTATCGCTAAGGGTGGTATGAACCACTGCCAGGATGAGATGAAGAAAGCTGTTAAGGCTGGATACTGGAATCTGTTCTCCTTCAACCCTGAGTTGAAAGCAGAAGGAAAGAATCCATTCACTCTGACATCCAAAGAGGGAGATGGTTCTTATCAGGACTTCTTGAACAACGAGGCTCGTTATACTCGTCTGATCAAGCCATTCCCAGAGCGTGCAGAAAGACTCTTCAAAGAGTCCGAAGAAGCAGCAAAAGCTCGTTTCGAGCATTTGCAGAAGCTTGTTGAGCTTTACAAATAAGAATTTGAAATTTTCTGTTTATCGAAAATTTTTGAAAAAGGGGACCATCTCAACAGATGGTCTCCTTTTTACATAAAAAGTATGATTCAAAAAAAAGGGGAAACAATAAAAAAGTGAAAAAGTGACACATTATTTTGATATATTAGGGGCTATCAAGGATTAACTGAAAGGACGAGAGAAAATGAAAAGAAAATGGAAATTATGGATGATAGCATTTGTATTATTTGTTATGACAGATATAATGATGCAGAGCAATCAAGCAGAGGCAAAAAAAAGAACATTTACGGTGAGTTCCAAAACGATACCATGTAGTTCATCTTATCGGCAGAAACCGTATTATAATAAAAAAACAAAACAGTATTATATGATAAACTCCTATATGAGGCGTTTATCGACAACAGGCGGAACGCTGAAATTAAAAAAAGGAACATATAAAATTCCAGGTACAATTTATGTACCGTCTAATGTTAAAATTGTCTGTGCAAATGGTGTTAAAATCAAAAAAACAAAAGCAACAGGAACAAAGAAAGTAAAATCAACTAAATTTTTGTTCCAAATGATTTCGGAGGAAAAGGCATCGGGAAAACAAAATACAGGAAAATATGCGGCATCAAAAAATGCATCCATTCAGGGAAATGGGAAAGTGATTTTTGATATGGGAAATGTGAATGGAGCAACGGCGGTTTTTGTTGGTCATGCATCCGGTATTACTGTGAGTGGTGTGAGATTTCGAAACAAAAAAGGCGGCAGTTATATTTGGATTGAAGGTTCTAAAAATATTTCTGTCCGGCAATGTGTCTTTGAACGAAAAAAAGATGTGTCCGGTTTGAAAAATCGAATGGCTGTAAGGCTTGAAACAAGCAATCAGACAACATCGGATTTTTCTGGTAAATGGTACAAAAAAGACAATACTGTGAACAAAAAAGTAAAGATTGAGAACAATCAATTTCTGGGGGCGGATGTTGGCATCGGTACGACGAAATCGGTTGTATTAGAAAAAAATAAGCAAACAAAAGAATATTATCAGAAAAGCATTACCATTGCAGCAAACACATTTACAAATACCAAAAAGGCTCCCATATATGCTGTCTTGTGGAAGAAACCGACAATAAAAAAGAATGTAGTGAAAAGAAATGGGGCGGAGAAACGTGCCAGTGCGGGAATGCTTGGGTTTGGAGTAGAAGAACCATCCTTTACTGCAAATCAAATTAGCGGGTGTTCTTATGCTGTGAAATTTGATAGAGCAAAAAATAGTGGGAAAGGGAAAAAATTTCCTTCCGTTATGTCTGTGATAGGAGTAACTGCGGCGAATAAAATAGCGGCTACAAAAGTAGATGATTTGAGCCATTATTATGTGCCAAATGAAACGGCGAGAATTCTTTATTTTCGCAATAGAACGGAAAAAAATTTTACGATTACGACAGCTACAGAACCGTATCAGGAAAAATACACGGATGCCTCTGATTATACAAAGCGGAAAGTGTATTATACACTTATGTCTTATATGGAACAGCTTGAGTATGCCGGTGGTGGAACGATTACTGTCAAGGCCGGCAATTATGAGGTGACTAATAATATCTGTATTCCATCCAATGTGACGATACGGATGGAAAATGGGGTGACATTTACGAAAAAAGGAACGACAGCAACCGATATTTGTTATGCCAAATCTATTTTTACCATTGTGCCGCCATCAAAAGATGGTACGGTTAAGACAATTTCCGGTTACAATGGTTCACATGATGTGAAAATTATAGGAACGGGAATGGTTCGCATGAATTGTGCGAATGTGAAAAACTGTATGGCGCTTGTTATGGGGCATGCAAGAAATATAACAATCGAGGGCATTACATTTCAAAACGAATATGGTTCGCATTTTATGGAATTAAATTCTTCTTGCAATGTAACGATTGAAAAGTGTACATTTGAAGGATTCAAGGTGTTGGATAAAAAAAGTTATAAGGAATGCATCAATGTGGATGGCACCGATTTGAATACTGACGGATTTAATTATGATTGGTCGGCTCATGATAAGACAATTTGTAAAAATATTTTAATACAGAACACTACCTTTAAAAATATTGGAACTGCGATTGGTAGTCATACGTATTCTGCGAACGGCCAGACACAGCTTTATCATGAAAATGTTAGAATTTTAAATAATACATTTGACGGTACCTATAATGCAGCAATTCGTGCATTAAATTGGAAAGATACCGTGATTTCAAGAAATTCATTTTTACGGCTTCAGGTATTAGAAGATGGCGTGTTAAATGCAAATGGAAATCAAACAAAATACGTGGCACTTCTTTTGCGAGGTGTGGTAAATCCAACGGTGACTGGAAATGTATTTGAGGATTGTAAGTATTATCCGATTCGTGTTGTGATGCGTGATTCAGCTACCGTTGACGGAGCTGTGAAAGCGGGATATGGTGACACGATATCTTCTGTCTCGGATGTAAATTGGAGTGCGATGCAGAAAAATACAGTAACAAACGTTGCGGAAAAATATCAAAAAATTGTTGTGCGCGAAAATAATGACCAGTCAGACTCAGATGCAGAGAAAAAAGCGTTTTTGCAGTAATTGACAAGCCGGCGGTGTTACGCTATAATTAAATGATGTTAAATTCGTAGGAGGTAAGACCATGGCTGAAACAAAGAAAAACATTTTGACGTATGAAGGTTTGAAAGCGTTAGAGGACGAACTTCATGAATTGAAGGTAAATCGTCGGCGTGAGGTTGCTCAGAAAATCAAAGAAGCACGTGAGCAGGGTGACTTGTCCGAGAACGCAGAATATGATGCAGCGAAAGAAGAACAGCGCGACATCGAACTTCGTATTGAAGAGATTGATAAAATTTTGAAAAATGCAGAGGTTGTTGATGACAATGACGGCGATTCGAGCGTAATCAATGTTGGCTGTACAGTAACCATCAAAGATTTGGAATTTAATGAAGAAATGGAATATAAAATTGTGGGTTCCACTGAGGCAGATAGTTTGAAAGGTAAAATTTCAAATGAGTCACCGGTTGGTAAAGCTTTGATTGGCGCACAGAAAGGTGAGACAGTAGAGGTAGAGACACCTGCTGGTATCATTAAGTACGAAATTTTGGATTTCCGTAAGAACTAGAAGAAATAGAGAAGTGAGGATTAAAAAGTGGCAGAAGATATTAATCAGTTGTTAAAAGTTAGAAGAGAGAAATTGCAGAATCTTCAGGAGGCGGGAAAAGATCCTTTCAAAATCACAAAATGTGATGTAACCCACCACTCCATGGAGATTAAAAATAACTATGATGAATTAGAAGGAAAGACTGTGACAATTGCAGGACGTATGATGTTTAAGCGTGTCATGGGAAAAGCTTCTTTTTGTAATACGAGAGATTTAGAGGGTGATATCCAGGCTTATGTGGCAAGAGATAACATCGGCGAAGATTCCTATAAGGATTTTAAAAAATACGATGTGGGTGACCTTCTTTGCATTACCGGTGAAGTGTTCAAGACAAAAACCGGTGAAATTTCGATTCATGCATCGAATGTTACATTGCTGTCAAAGAGTCTGCAGATTCTTCCTGAGAAATTCCATGGTTTGACTGATACAGATGTACGTTATCGTCAGCGTTATGTGGATTTGATTATGAATGCGGAAGTAAAGGATACGTTTATTAAACGTTCCCGTATCATCAGCACCATTCGTAAATATCTTGATGGCGAAGGATTTATGGAAGTGGAGACCCCGATGCTTGTGGCTAATGCCGGCGGTGCAGCAGCACGTCCATTTGAGACACATTTTAATGCACTTGATGAGGATTTTAAACTCCGCATTTCCCTTGAATTATATTTGAAACGCCTGATTGTCGGCGGAATGGAAAAGGTTTATGAGATTGGCCGTGTATTCCGTAACGAGGGACTTGACACCAGACATAACCCGGAATTTACTTTGATGGAATTGTATCAGGCATACACCGATTACCACGGCATGATGGATTTGACAGAAAATCTGTACCGCTATGTGGCACAGGAAGTTCTGGGCACAACAAAGATTACTTATAACGGAATTGAGATGGACCTTGGCAAGCCGTTTGAGCGCTTGACGATGGTGGATGCCGTTAAGAAATACGCAGACGTTGATTTCAACGAGATTTCCACATTGGAAGAGGCACAGGCAATTGCTAAAGAAAAAGGCATTGAATATGAGCCACATCATAAAAAAGGTGATATTTTGAATCTCTTCTTCGAAGAGTTTGTTGAGGAGCACTTGATTCAGCCAACCTTTATCATGGATCATCCGATTGAGATTTCTCCATTGACAAAGAAAAAGCCGGATAATCCAGATTATGTAGAGCGTTTTGAGTTCTTTATGAATGGCTGGGAGATGGCAAATGCGTACTCCGAGTTAAATGATCCGATTGACCAGCGCGAGCGTTTCAAAGCACAGGAAGAACTTCTTGCACTTGGTGATGAGGAAGCAAATACAACAGACGAAGATTTCTTGAACGCACTTGAAATCGGCATGCCGCCAACCGGAGGAATCGGTTTTGGTATTGACCGTATGTGTATGTTGCTTACGGACAGCGCAGCGATTCGTGATGTGCTGTTGTTCCCGACAATGAAGTCTATTGATAAGTAGGAATGCAGGAAAATCAAGGGTTTCAGAGCTTGGATGTACTAAAATATATAGTTGGTCAAGGGGTTTTGACCAAGATTTGACCAATTTTTGGCATAGTCAAAAAAAGATTAGTACAGGTTAGTACAGATTGCTTAGTCTGAAAAATTAAAGATTGTATTACTTAGAGGACATTTTCTAAAGAAATTTAGAAGATGTCCTCTTTTTGCGTTATAGGAACAATTGAAATACCGAAAGGAGAATAGCATGGAACACACAAAGACATATCAGGAATTTAAGAAGAATGGTAATACAAAGTTTGTAAGATATAGCGAAGGAGCAGAAATGTATCATATGAGCGTATCAAAGTTTATGCAAATGGCTAAGGATGCCAAAGCAATCTATAAGTTAGGACAGTTAGTACTTGTGAATTTAAAAATATTTGATGAGTACATTGAGACATTCCATATAGTTGATGATGAATTTTATAAGTAGGTGAAAAGGATGGTAACACAATTACAGCCGGATGTTAGGGCTTATCTTCATGGTGGGGAGGTAATAAAAAGATACATAAGGGTCGAAGAGGTGGCTCATGAATATGGATTTAGTGTTGAGGAAACTGAATATATAGCTAAGGCTGCAAGTTCTTTATACAAGCTTACCCGTATTCATTTGGTAAAAAAGGAAAGGTTTGATGAGTTTATGAAACACATATATAAAGTGCCGGGAACAAATAAGCAGATAATCAAAAAGTTTGCGAGAATTGGAGAAGCTTCAATTATATACAGTATAGGAAGGCATAGGTTTATCGAGTTGGCTAGAGCAGCAGGTGCTACATATAAAATAAATGAGGGGACAGGAGGGACTGTACTAGTTAATTTGGAAATATTTGATAATTACATGGAGCAATTCAGACAACCTGTAAGACCTTTGAAAGAGCCGTTATACGGACAGGAAGAAGGTGAATTGAATGAGTAACTCATATAAGTTCTATTCAGATACAAAAGACATTATGAAAAAATATGTAAATGCTACTGAGGGAGCCATTATTTATGGTATAAGTAAATCAAGGATTATGGTTTTGGCTTCAGAAGCAGGGGCAGTATATAAGGTTGGAAATTCAGCATTGATTAATACAGATATTTTTGAAATGTATTTGGAGAAATTTAAGGAACCAACAAGACCATTGCCCAAACATATTTGGAATAAATTGTCAAGCGAAGATAAAAAAGACCACAATAGTACCTGTTTTGACAAAAAAGACCCGTGATTGTCACTTTCGGCATTATAGAAACTAATGTAATATATGGACATTCCAAGAAAAACTTGGGATGAACAATTTAATAATCAGTTACAGATTTGCAAAGTAGTTTGCACTGCAGAGTATCTGTAGGTAGTAAATTTACGGGGCATGTACCTGGAAGATGAAAGTCACAGCTATCATATTAGTAGCCTGATGGATCGAAAGATGAAGGGTGAGAAGTTGGATGGAAATCTGGAAAAAGGATTCGGCATGTTGCGTAAGGATAATCAACCACAGAGGGCGAGAAGTTTGTCCTTATCCTCAAAAGGCTAAAAGAGGAGATAGTGCTTCTGATAATTCAGAAGGGCGTCGTGAAACACATTTTGTGGCTCGTCTGTAACTCCCGGAGGTGAGAACACCTCTTTGTACACGGGGCGATATAGGAGTCTAGAAGACTGGCGTGTACCTACATGCTTAGCATTAAGCATAGCCATGTAGACTATATCACTTCCAAATTCAAATTTTGTCTATATGGCAACTAATTTGAAGGAGGATAAAGTGATGATGGGATTTAGCATAGCATTTATAATTATTGTTCTTATTGTATTGTATTCATTAGCAAGGACAGCAGGTGAGTCGGACAGGATATTGGAAAATATAAGAGAGCAATCACTCCTTGGAAGGGAGGAGAGCTCTGGTGGGAACAGTTGAAAAAAGAGATAAGCATAAGAAACGCAGATTTGTATCTCCAGAAGAAAAGCTTGAAAGAGAATTAAAAGATTGTATGCATTGTAGATTCTTCTGGGGACATAACAACAGATGTGCCAATGGAACATGTTGTAAACCATCTAAGAAAAAAGAACAGAAGCTTCCAGCGGAATGTGTCGGATGTCCATATTATCAAGGGAATGGTTATTGTTTTCCTTGTATGCGAAAGCTGATAGGAAAGTAGGTGGTTAAGATGTTCAAGTGGCTGTTTAAGAAGAAAGGATGTGCAAAACATATGAATAACAAGTTAGAAGTAATCGGCATTGATCATGGTTGGTCAATGATGAAAACAATTTCTCAGGTATTTGTCACAGGAGTTAAGGAGATTACAACAACTCCGGCACTTTTCGGCGATGTACTTGAGTATGAAGGAAAGTTCTATAAGGTTGGAACTGTGAGGCAGGAAGTAAAGGATACAAAGGTCGAAGATGACAGCTTTTATCTTCTCACACTTGCAGCAGTTGCTAAGGAACTTAAAAGAAGAGGTCTTGCAGAGGCAAAGGTATTCCTTGCCGTAGGACTACCACTTACAAGGTTTGGAGCAGAGAAGAATGATTTTATCAAGTACCTGACAAAGAATAAGCGTGTAAGCTTCAAATATGAGAATGAGCCGTATTATATTGAAATGGATGATGTGGCAGTATTCCCTCAGTGTTATGCAGCAGTAGTGGACAAGATTCCTACAATGGCAAAGAAAACGCTGATAGTAGATATCGGTAGCTGGACAATCGACATTATGCCGGTAATCAACAAGTCACCGGATGAATCAAAGTGTGTGACGATACCAAAAGGTCTTATTACCTGTATGCGTTCTATCAATGAACAGTGTGTAAGACAACTTAACGGAGAGGTAGACGAGTCAGAGATACAGAATATCATGCGATATGGCAGGTCAGATATTGATGATGAATACTTTGCCATTATCAAGGCAGAGATAGAGGATTTTGTTGATAAGGTATATAACTCAATCCGTGAGTTTGGGTATAACTTAAAGACTACACCGATTGTATTTGTCGGTGGCGGGGCAGTTGTGATGAAGAATTTTGGTAGTCATGATGCTAAGAACATTTCCTATAACCTTGATGTAAAGGCAAATGCAAGAGGATATGAGCAGCTTGCCACAATGGGACTTAAAAGCACTAAGCGATTATCATAAGGAGGCAGATGATGGGAAGAAGACTTGAATATGAAGTAAAAACTTCTGTCCGCCTCAACATGAGCAATCCTCAGCATGTGAAAATCAATGATGTGATTCAGAACCTTGATCCGAAGATTTTCAAATCTAAGAACCAGTTCATTATAGATGCGATTCAGTTCTACATTGATAATTATGGAAAAGAAACTTTTGTTATCAAGAAGAAGGAAAAAGAGAGGGCTGAATATATCCGGTCAGAAGATATTGATGACATTAAGGAAGAGGTCATTGAAGCAGCAACCAATGAGGCTAGAAAAGAGGTAATAAAGCTGTTAGGCGGAGTGATATCCGGGATGAATGTTGGTCAGCCGGTAATAATGCAGGCAGCCAATAGTGAAGCACAAGAACCTACAGAAGATGTTATGGACGATGCAGATGTTGCAGGACTTGCAATGGGATGGATGTCGAAAGGAGACTGATTATTATGAGAAGAGTTATGGGAGCCGTAGGAACAGTAATTTTAGAGATACTCAAGTGGATATTGAGGATAATTCTTGGAGCGTTGAAGCTGGTCTTAGGACTTGCCAGAATAATTCTTCTTCTATTCGCTATGGTGGCAAGGATATTTCTTTCATTCGTAAGAATGGGCACATTCTGAGAGGAGGTGAGCGTATGCAGGTAAAGGGTTTATTCTTAAATTACAAGAAAAACAGAAGACTTATGCAGTATTTCTTTAAAATAAGAGAGCTGGTATAATGAAAGGAGTTTAAGATGCACAGAATACGGGACAGTCCTATGTGTCCCGTGCATTACAGATAAATAGTTCACCGCAAGGGTGGATGGCACGGAACACAAAGCCCGTCCCTCTTGCGGAGAAGGGATGGGTGATTACTATGAAGAAAATAAGTATTATCTTATTATCCGCAGTACTGGTCTTTTCAATGGCTGCCTGTAATGGTGGTAAGGAAAAGGCTGATAATCAGACAGAGAAACAGATGGAAAGCGTAAAACCAACTGAAGAAGTAGCAATGGCAACGGAAGCTGTTACAGAGGTCACAACCGAAGCTGGAAGTGAAGAGACAGAGAAAGATATTGCCGAGGTTAAGGATTCAGAAGAGAAGACTGATAAGGAAGATAACCAGTCTGCTGATAATGAAACTGCTTCAAAGCAGAAAGAAAAGTCAGAGCAGGATGACGAGCCGGAACAGAAAGCTCCTGCAAGTGGTAATAAGGAAGCTGGTGGAAATCAGAGTAATGCAGGTAATGGTGGTCAGACTACAGACAGTCCGAAAGACAATGTGAGCAATCCACAGCCTGCATCCGTGGCGTACAGTCCACAGAATGTTGTGTCACTTGCAACAGCAAAGTGTCAGGCAGGAGGGATGATTACCACACAGCAGAATTTACAGAATCATTTGAATGACGGCAGTATCACGCAGGAAGAGTACAATGAGTACTATCCTTACGATGGTATGGAAGGCTCTTATTATAGTGTGTTTGTAGAGACAGACCTCAACAAAGCAAGTACCATTGATGGACAGCGGTTATCATCTGAGGATGCAATCGCAGAATATATTGCAAGTATGTTACTTTTGGAAACAGATCCGGTATTCTACATCAGTTATGATGGAGTTTACACGACAGGCGGCACAAACTATTACGAGTTTCGATGTCACAGATAAATAAAAACGAATAGAAGCAGAAGGAAGAAAGATGTAAGCCATAAACTTATGTCTTTCTTTTTTTATGCGTAAATTAAGGAGGAAAGAGCACATGAAACAGAAACTAAAGCGTTTTATGGCAGGATTTATGGCTATGCTCACACTGGTTGGAACACTCTTTACGAATGGAACAACAGCATTTGCAGCCAGTCCGCAGGCAAATATTGCGTTCTGGAATGCGTCAGTCAAAAATTCCGGAGAAGTAAGTGAGCTGAAGCCCGGATATAATCATGGTAAGATTCTGTATTCAATTCTTGACGGAAATTCTGCATATTGTATGAATTTCGGATTAAGAGCAGATGGCGGTCAGCTTATGAACAGCTACGATGATGCGAGCACATCAATGTCAGCACAGCAGAGAAAGCTTTTAAGTTACTGCCTTTATTATGGGTTTAACAGTACACAAAAGGCGGCACCAAGCAATAGTCAGTGCAATGAGTATATCGCAACTCAGGCAATGGTATGGGTTATTGTAGCAGATATCTTTGGAACCGGAAGTGGTGATTCGGCAGCAAGAAAGCTCTGTAACACAGCACCAAGTCCTGATTCTTCATACAGCTATTATGAGAGACTCAGGGACAATATCAACAGTTCCTACAATGCAACGCTTCCAAGTTTTGCATCACGCAGAACCAGTGAGGCACCAACTTATGAATTAAAGTGGAATGAGGGAAGTCAGAGATTTGAAACAACATTATCTGACAGCAATGGTGTTTTATCGGATTTTGATTTTGGCATCAGCGGATATTCTGTTGATAAGAATGGCAACAGTATTACAATCTCTTCAACGAGCGTGAATACTACAGCTACAACAGGAACATTCACATCCAATGCTGGCAAGGTTGAGACAACATCAAGCTGTGTATTCTGGCTTACAGGAAAGAGCGGATATCAGGAGTTTATTTCTGAAAGACCGACAGCAGATCCTATCAAAGCATATATCAAGGTCAAGACAGAGAATATCGGATATGGTGAGCTTACAAAGACAGATGAGTCAAGCGGAGTGAAGCTTTCCGGTGCAGTCTATGGAATCTATTCTGACAGCGGATGCACAAACAGAATACAGACCATGACAACAGATGGAAACGGATATGCAAAGTCAGCTGCACTTGTCGCAGGTACTTATTATGTAAAAGAGATTACCGCACCAAAGGGATATGTCCTTTCCGGTAAAGTTCATACACTTACTGTAAAAGCAGGACAGACAACGGGAATCTCTGCAACAGATAAAGAGCAGCTTGGAGCAATCACAATCTATAAAGAGGGTGAGGTGCTTAGCTCATGGAATGGAAGTAACTTCACTTATGAGAAAAAGAAGCTTTCCGGAGCAGCATTTAAGGTAACTGCTGGAGCAGATATCTATAAGGCAGATGGTACAAAGGTGTATAGTGCTGGCGATGTTGTGGCAGAAAGCCTTACAACAGGAACTGACGGACAGGTGGTATTATCTGACCTTCATCTTGGAACTTATGTGGTAACTGAGATTAAGAGCATTGACGGGTATACAATCAATACCACACCTCAGACAGTAGCAGTTGAGTATAAGGACCAAACTGTGACAGTACAGTATGAATCAACTACGATTGAGAATACAAGACAGAAAGCCGATGTATCTGTCGTAAAGAAGGACTCTGACACAGAGAATCCTCTTGATGGTGGCAAGTACACACTTTATGCCGGAAATGACATCAAAAACTATGCCGGACAGGTTATTGTGACAAAGGGTACAGCTCTTGAGACAGTAACTACAGGTGAGGACGGAAAGGCAAGCTACAGCGTGGATCTGCCAATCTCTAACGGATATTATATCTCAGAGACACAGGCACCATACGCTTATATCAGAAACCAGTCTGATGTGTATAGTTTCAACTTCAATGTATTGCCTGAAACACAGGCAAAGGCATCATTCAGCCACACATTTAAGAATGACAGAACTACAGCTAAGATTCACATTTACAAGGTAGATAAGGAATCGGGCAAGGCAGTTCCACAGGGTGATGCAAGCCTTGAAGGAGCAGTTTATGGTCTTTATGCCAGAAACGATATCGTGCATCCGGACGGAGCAACAGGTGTTGTATTTAAAGCAGGGGACTTAGTTGCAACTCTTACAACAGATAAGAATGGCGAGGCAGAGGTAAATAACCTTTATCTTGGCAACTATTATGTGAAAGAAATCACACCATCAGAAGGCTATCTTCTTGATGAAGAGGAGCATGATGTAGTATGCGACTACGAGGGAGACTTAGTAGCAGAGGTATCAAGAAGTACAACTTCCGCAGAGCAGGTCATCAAGCAGCCATTCCAGCTTATCAAGGTATCGGACAATGGCGATGATACTGAAGCAGGACTTCTTGCAGGAGCAGAGTTTACAGCTTACTTAAAATCATCTTTACCTGTAAAGGAAGATGGAAGCTATGACTTTGATAAGGCAACTCCAGTAGTAATCGGTGAAAATGGAGCCACAACAATCACATCAGACGACAAAGGACATGCAGTATCCATTGCAATTCCTTATGGAACTTATGTGGTAGTAGAGTCAAAGACTCCGCATAACATGAAGACAATCAAGCCATTTGAGGTAAAAATCAGCGAGAACCATCCTGACAAGCCTCAGACATGGAGAGTATTCCTTGACAGGGAGTTTACTGCAAAGCTTCGTGTAATCAAGAAGGATTCCGATACAAAGCAGACAGTACTTGTACCAAATGCAGAGTTTAAGATCTTCAATATTGATAAGAATGAATATGTGAAGCAGTACACAACTTATCCGTCAAAGGTCGAGCATACTTCATTCTTTACTGACGATGATGGAGATTTAATCTTACCTGAAGCACTTAAAATCGGTAACTACCGTATTGAGGAAGTATCTGCACCATACGGATATGTTGTAAATGATAAGTATGTCAGCATCTCTGTTGATACTGATACAGCATTTGAAACAGATGGTGATACAAATGATGCAATCATTACTGTGGAATATTCCGATGCCCCTGCAGTCGGAGAAATGACTGTAGAAAAGAAGGGTGAGGTACTTGACGGATTCAAGGGTGGACTTCTTGCAAGCTCATATGAGAAAGAGTTTGTTTATAAGGAAGGCTCACTTGCCGGAGCAAAATTCAAAGTTTATGCTGCCGAGGATATTTACACAGCAGACAACCAGAAGGATGCAGACGGAAACCGCATTAAGTATTACAGCAAGGGAGACCTTGTGACAACTCTTACAACTGGCAAGGATGGAAAGGCAACAGCTAAGAATCTTCCTCTTGGACAGTACAGAGTTGTGGAAGTGGAAGCTCCATACGGATATGTATTAAATCCGAATGAGCAGAAAGTGACATTCACATATGTGGATGATAAGACACCTGTTATCAAGGAAAGCCTTACTTTCTCAGATGACAGACAGAAGCTTGATATGTCAGTGACTAAGCTTGATGCAGAAGATAACACACCGATTGCAGGTGCAGTATTTGGTCTTTATGCAGACGAGGATATCAAGAATGTAGATGGCAAGGTAATTATCGAGAAAGGCACACTTCTTGAGAAGACAACATCTGATGAGAATGGAAAGATTGCTTTTGTTAAGGATTATCCATTTGCAAAATATGTTGCAAGGGAGCTTGTAAAGCCTGCCGGATATGTGACAAATGAGGAAGCAGTAAACTTTGATACAAAATATCAGGGACAGGATGTTAAGACTGCTGTATATAACAGCAAGTATAAGAACACTCCTACAACCTTTGAGTTTACAAAGACAGATATCACAAGCGGTGCAGAGCTTACAGGTGCAACACTTACTGTACTTGATAAGGATGGAAATGTGGTAGACACATGGACATCTGATGCTAAGGAAGCACATGTAATCAAGAGACTTGTAGTTGGAGAGACTTACACTCTTCGTGAGGAATTTGCTCCTTACGGATACCTCAAGGCAACTGATATCCAGTTTACAGTAGAGGATACAGGCAAAGTGCAGCATGTAGAGATGAAGGATGAAGTACCTACAGGTTCCATTGTCATCAATAAGGATGGCGAATTTGTAACAGATACTACTCTTATGAAGGGTTACTGGTATGACTTTATCTTCAATTTCTTCAAGGACAGCCTTGCAGGAGTAACTTTTGATGTATATGCAAAAGAGGATATCGTAAGTGCTGACGGACTTGACACTGTATATCATAAGGCAGGAGACAAGGTGGCAACCATCGTGACAAATGATAAGGGTATCGCAAGAATTGATGACCTTCCACTTGGCAAGTATTATCTTGTTGAGACAAAGACCATTGATGGATTTGTATTAGATGATACACCGATTGAGGCAGACCTTTCCTATATCGACCAGAATACAAAGGTTGTTTTCGCAGGAATGGATGTGACAAATGAGCGTCAGAAAGTGCAGATTACTGTTACAAAGACTGATTCAGAGACAAAGAAAGAGCTTGAAGGTGCTGTATTTGGTTTGTATGCGAAAGAAGATATCGTAAATAAGGATGGAAAGGTTATTGTCAAAGCAGATACACAGATTGAGAGAGGTGTTACTGGAAAGGATGGCAAAGTAACATTTACCTCTGACCTTCCGCTTGGACAGTATTATGTCAAAGAGATTGAGGCACCAAAGGGCTATGTGAAGTCTGATAAGATTTTTGATGTGGATGCTTCATATCAGGGAGATAAGGTAAAGGTTATCGAGTTTAAGGCAGCATTTGAAAATGCACCGATCAAGGTAGAGATTTCAAAGACTGATATCACAGGCGAGAAAGAATTACCTGGAGCAAAGCTTTCAGTTATTGATGCTGATGGAAAGCTTGTTGAGAGCTGGACATCAGAGGCAGGAAAGACTCATATGATTGAGAGACTTCCTGTCGGAAAGTACACACTCAGAGAGGAATCTGCACCATATGGATATAAGGTGGCAAGTGATGTGACCTTTGAAGTAAAGGAGACAGCAGAAATCCAGAAGGTATCCATGAAGGATGAGCAGGCAGTCGGTAAGATTGTCATTGAGAAAACTGACAAAGTAACCGGAAAGCCAATCGAGGGTGTTGTATTTGAAGTAAGAGATAAGGACGGAAAGGTGCTTGATACACTCACTACTGACAAGAATGGTCATGCAGAGAGCAAGGAGCTTCCTATCTGTACTTACAACGAGGATGGAACTTTTAAGGAAGATATCCATTATACAGTAGTTGAGACAAAAGCAGCTGACGGATATATCCTTGATGAAACAGCCCATGATGTAACTCTTCGATATGATGACAATGCACCGGATGTTGTTGTAGCAACTCTTAAGCTTGTCAATGTACCGACAGAGCCTAAGCTTCCACAGACAGGCGACAATGCAAATCCGCTTCTTTATCTTGGAATTGGTGCACTTGCACTTATTACAGGTGTTGGAGTCGGACTTCGTGGAAGAAAGAAAAAGAATAAACAGTAATAATTAACCTTGCGGGGAATGTAAGCCAGTGACTTATGTTCTCCGCTTTTTTGATTTGGAGGACAAACAGTGGTAGGAGAAAGAATCAGATATTACAGAAAACGACAAAAAATGACACTCAGGGAACTGGGCGAGAAAAGTGGTTTTGAAAATAGAGGTGATGTAAGAATTGCCCAATACGAAAATGGTTCAAGAGTTCCAAAGACGGGAACGTTGAACAGGATTGCAAAGGCACTTGGTATTCCGCCAGAAGAATTATTCTGTGAGAACTGTAGAAAGTGCATGTTTCTCAAGAATTATTACAGAAAGAAAAGAAAATCTCATACCACTTTTGATATGGGAATCGAAGAAGACAACAGTTACAGAGAACACAATAATCCCGATGATGAGGGAATTTTATATGACAATTTAGATTAAGGAGGAACCGTAATATGATGAATTACGAGATTTTTAAGGAAGTAGTAAAAGAAAAGTTTATGGATTATATGCCTGAGAAATTCAAAGGAATGGAGCTTGTGGCAGAGCCAGTGGAAAAGGTGAATGTGACTCTTGATGGCATCATCTTAAGAGAAGAAGGCAGGAACATTTCGCCTACGATTTATATCAATGACATGTATAAGAAGTATCAGGACTGTGGTGATCTTGAGGAAACACTTATGGCTGCATGTGATTTTATGGAAAGGGCATATGAGCAGGCTCCGGTTGTTGATGTGGACAGCATTATGAAGGATGCTAACGAGAAGATTGTATTCCAGCTCATCAATACAGAGCAGAATAAGACATTTTTGGAACAGGTGCCGCACAGAGAGTTCCAGGATCTTTCTATTGTGTATAAGGTAATAATCAGTGCAGATAAGGATGCGGTGCAGAGTTCAAAAATTACAAATGAATTTGCGAAAAGACTTGGAATGAGCGAGGAACAGCTCTTTAAGTGTGCAGCGGAAAACACAAGAAGACTCTTCCCACCTGTCGTTCGTAGCATGAATGACATTATGAGAGAAATGTTTGCAAGAGATGGGATGCCACAGGAGATTGCAGATATGATGATAGCTGAGATTCCACCAGAGCAGACGATGTGGGTGATTTCCAATGAAAAGGGTATCAATGGTGCAGCATCCATGCTTTATGAGAATGAGCTTCATGAGCTGGCAGAGAGTTTAGAGAGTGACCTTTATATTCTCCCTTCGAGCGTGCATGAGGTTATTGCAGTATCTTCAGATATGGGAAGCCCTGAGATGCTTGCACAGATGGTAGTCGAGGTAAATATGCAGGAGGTGTCTTTGGACGAGAGACTTTCCAATCAGGTATATCACTATGATAAGGATTTAAGAAAACTCACACTTGCAACTGATACACCTAACAAGAGACTTGATGGTATCGTTGCAGAACCTCCCCTTGTATATGATGCGAAGGAAAAGTCCAGATAGGAGGCAGTTATGGAGCAGGAACTTACAATGGAAGAACTCATTGCTCTCATAAACAGCCAGAAAGGTGATTTTGTTATCCGTGTCGAGTTTGGAGAGGAGGCGGTGTCTGATGCCAAAGAAGAATGACTTCAAGCTTGATGTGGTTTCGGTAAGACTTGTAAAGGATGCTCCGATTTATTCGGAGCACACTTTTAACAATCCGGCGGATATAGCTGCTGTCATGGGAGACTGTATGTGCCAGTTTGACAGGGAAGTAGTGTGTGTGGTCAATCTAAGGTCAGATTTAAAACCTATCAATGTGCATTTTGCAAGTGTTGGTTCTTTAAATGAGGCAATGGCACATCCGAGAGAGCTGTTTAAATCAAGTATCCTAAGCAATGCGGCAAGCATGATGTTAATCCATTGTCACCCATCCGGGAACGTATTTCCAAGTAAGGCTGATACCATGATGACAGACCGCATGAACAAGCTGTGTGAACTGATGGGAATACCGCTCATTGACCATATCATAGTCGGTGGAGACAATCGTGAATTTTTCAGTTTCAGGGAAAAAGGCACGATTGATAATCCTAAGATTACCCTGAGCACAGATTACCGGACACTTGATATCAAGTCACCGCTTGTAGCAGAGCAGGGAAAGGCAAGGTGAAAGCATGGATGGAAGATTTACGGATGAAGAGCTTGCCATAGCAAAGAGTGTTGACCTGTGTGCAGTTGCAGAAAGTCTTGGGTATACAGTAAAGAGGATTGGCAAATACCACACTTTAAAAGAGATGGATTCCATCCGCATTTACAACAGAAGCCATTGGTACAGATGGTCAAGGCAGTTTGACAAAGGCAACAATGGCGGCTCACAGATAGATTTCTTACGGGTATTTTGTGGAATGAGTGTAAAAGAGGCTGTGTTCTGGCTTCTGGACTTTGCAGGATACAGAAGAATCGAGAATCCTGTAAAGCAACCACTTGTTCATCAGGTATCACAGAAGCAGGCAGAGGAGAGAAAGCCGTTTGTCCTACCGGAACCGGCAGGAGATAATTCCTATCTTATTTCATATCTGAATCAGGAGAGAGGAATCAGCAGAGCAGTCATAGATCTTTTTTTAAAAGACGGACTGATTTATGAGAGCAGGCATTACCACAATGTTGTTTTCAAGGGAAATGATAAAAATGGAGTGACAAGATTTGCAAGTATGAGGGGCGTGTTTGATAAGCAGGGCAAGCCATTCAAGTGTGATGTCACAGGCAATGATAAAAACTATGGATTTAATGTAGTAAATGTTAACAGTACAGAGCTTGTAGTATTTGAGGCAGCAATCGACCTTATGAGTTATGTTGATATCTTCACGGATTATGAATCAAATAAGCTGGCACTTGGAATGCTTGCAGATGCCCCGCTTGAGACATTTCTTCGGGAACATCCGCAGATTACTTCCATCCGGTTCTGCCTTGATGGAGATGAGCCGGGACGGAAGGCGGCAGCTGAACTTATGAGAAAGTATTATGAGCTTGGATATGAGGTAGAAGACTGCCCGCCTCCAGCCGGATATAAGGATTACAACGAGTGGCTTGTAGCGGCAAAGCTTAATCTGAACAGGATGAATAAGCGAGCAGATGAACCAGTCAGGGCATGAGAAACCGGATTTTGATGTGTGGGGGCAGAAAGCGCCCCCAAAACAGCAAAGTGGGGGCAGAAAGCGCCCCCAAAATGTCAAAGTGGGGGCAAAAAGTGCCCCCACAATTTGGACACGACAAAATCCGGACTGAAGTAAAAATAAAAGTGGGGGCAGAAAGCGCCCCCAAAATAACAAAATGGGGGCAGAAAGCGCCCCCAAAGTAGCAAAGTGGGGGCAAAAAGCGCCCCCACTTTCATAAACAGAGGGTTTTAGGGAGATTTTCTCCCTAACTAGATGGCATTAGGACAGAGATGTCTCTAATGCGTATCTAGCCGTAAACCTAAGAGATTCAGACAGGCGTGTGGGTGGAAGAGATATACAAAACACGGATAAGGGAGGTGCAGGAAAGCAATGGATAAAGAACTTACAATAATCGCAGAACCAGAGGAACTTATTGCCTGGGCAGACACATTTGATATCTTACTAAACCCTTCGATAGAAGATGCTGCAATTCTGCTTAACTATATGGAAGGACATGATTATGCCATTGGCATAGATTCAGATGGGAAGATGTACAGGCAGGATGTAGCTGAGGAGAATGGTGAAATTGAACCATACCCGATAGATGATGTTATAGATATTGTCTGTGAATGGAACTATGAACTGATACTTGATGCGGAAGCACACAGGAGTGATCCAAAGGATTTTAACGACTATAACGAGTATCAGAGCAAGTATGAAAGTCTGAAAGCAGATGAAAAGAGACTGGACAGATTGTTTGATAAAACCTGTTATGGTAAGGAACTTATAGAAGTTGCCACAGAGCTTGCAGACAGGGTTATTGCCCAGCTGGGTAATAAAGAACTGGAAAAAGTTGCTGTAACAGTAGCAGAAGGAGTAAGAGAATACAGTACGGGTAAGAGAGGAAGGTGATTCTATGGCGGATAAAGTTCATTGTATAAGGAAAACACTAAGACTTATGCCACAGGAAGCGAAGGTACTTTCTGATAAGGCAAAGGCAAATGGAATGAATGAAGCCGAATATATCAGGCTTCTAATCAGTCAGAAACCAAATGATTATCCGGAAGTAAGGAAACTTCTTAAAGAGCTTATCAATGAGATAAACCGAATCGGCATTAACATCAATCAGATTGTATTTAACAGCAATGCACAGCTGTATTCCAAGAAAGATAAGGAACAGCTTGTGACATATATGAAAAAGCTGAATCAGTCTGTCAGCGAGGCGGTGGTAAAGATTGGCAATCAGTAAGATACTTCACATGAAGGACAGCGGGAATTCTTTTCATGCAAGGCATTTGAAACGGGCACTGGATTATGTGATGAATCCTGAGAAAACGCAGGGAGGAAGACTTGTGGGAGCTGTTAACTGTCAGGCAGATATGGCTTTTGAACAGATGATGGATACAAAGAAGCAGTTTGGAAAAACAGACAAGCGACAGGGGTATCACATCATTCTTTCCTTCAAAGAGGATGAGGTGGAACCGGACAGGGCTTTTGAGATAACACAGAAGTTTGTAGCAGAATATCTTGGCGATGCCTATGAAGCGGTATTTGTGGTTCATGATAATACAGACCATGTTCATTCACACATTGTATTTAACAGTGTAAGCTTTGCGGATGGGAAAAAGTATCGCTACGAGAAAGGTGACTGGGCAAAGTATATCCAGCCGATTACCAATAAGCTGTGTCAGGAGTATGGTCTTTCCATTATAGATGTGGAGGATGGCAGCAAAGAGAAAAAGCATGAGAATTATAAGGATTGGAGCGAATATCGTGAAGGCAGCTTTGTGTGGGCAGATATGATAAAAAGAGATTTGGATGCCTGCATTTTACAGGCAAATGATTTCAGTGGATTTCTGGAGCTGCTGTCGGAAAAAGGATATGAGGTCAAGCAGGGAAAGTATCTGGCAGTCAGACCACAGGGGATGACAAGATTCAGAAGATGTAAGACTCTTGGCGAGAATTATTCACAGGAAGCTATTGTGGAGCGTATTGCTAAGGAAGATTTATCTTTTTACCAGTCACAGAATGAGGAAAAACAGGCAGCGATAGTAAAGTGCTATGTCAAAAGATACCACAGGGCGAAGATGTCAGGCTTGCAGAAAAGATATTATGCAAAGCTTTACCGGATTGGAAAGCTGAAAAAGAAGCCATACAGTCAGGTATGGAAGTATAGGGATGATATCCGAAAGATGCATAAGCTGCAGGAGCAGTATCTATTTCTGGTAAGGCATAAGATTGAGAGTGCGGAAGAACTTGTGTCGGTACTTGATAATCTGACGGATAAGAAGAAAGAAGCATCAAAGGAAAAGAGTAAGACCTATAAGGCTAAGGAAAGATTCAAAGATATTTTTGACAAGGCTGAACAGATCCGGGAGCTTAATGATGCGGAATCGTGTTATCAGAGTGGGGATACCTTCTTTGAAGATGAGCACAATGCATGGGAAAGGCTTAACACTGAACTTTTAGCACAGGGATACAGTGTGGAAGAGGTCGAGAGTCTTAGAAAGAAATATGAGAGCAAGTATGCACAGGACTGTAAGGCAGAACGGGCGGTATCAAAGGAACTTAGCCTTGGAAGATCAATATGGAAGGAACTTACTGTATCAGCTTCGGCAGAAGAGAAGCAGTATGACAAAGAAACAATAAGAGACAGAAAAGAACAGCCGGTACGTTAGGCTGTTTTTTTAGTGGTTAGGAGGCATATATGGAAGAAAAAAGAGAGCCATTAAGTGAAATGGCGATTGAGAGAAAGATACAGATTCTTCGTAATAAGCATATGGACAGTGAGGTTATTGCTCTTGTCAAAAGCGATTATGAATATGGACTGACTGATGATGAAATCGGTCTGTATCTTAACAAAAGTTATGACATTGAGCAGATGAAGGTGTTATCAAAATGTCTGCATAAGGGTGTATCAGAAGAGTTGTTAACGCTGCTGAAAGATAGCAGGATGGCAGCACCTAAGATGCAGACAGCATTGGATTACTATGAAAAAGGTGTGCCGATTGATGCAATCAGAGAGGTAGTCCAAAAAGATGATACAGCAGTAAACATGCGCAGGATGTTTGATGTCGTATTAGATAAGCTTAATAAAGCTAAAGAGCAGGTGCCACAGGATTTAGAGTATGTGAAAAGTCTTGTAGCCCAGATGGATGAAGTGGTCGAAAAAATCAATCACCAGAATGAAAGGTATGATGCCCTGAATAAGAAGCTTTCTGAAATAGAAACTTCCAAAGATGATGAGGAAGTCAGGGAGCGTCTGGTCAAGGAGAACCAGGATAAGGATGCTCTTATCAACAGTCAGCAGAATGAACTGAATAAGGCAAGCAGTACGATTGCAAGACTCAGGGATGATATTGAGAAAAAGGATAAGGAGATAAAGCGTATGGGAGACAGAATAGAGTCATTGGAAGATAAGATCATAAGTGTTGCCACAGAGAATAAGAAAGAGGCAGAAAGTAAGGCAGAGCCGCAGGAAAGCCAGTCCGTACCACAGGCAGAAAAAAAGATGGTTGATACAGTTGCAGTTCCGCAGAATATGCAGGCTGTGGCAAACGGGATTCCGGTCTATTATCAGATTCCGGTAGTTGATGGTACTGGAAATGTGGTGCAGAGACTTCCGATTGAGCGAAGTGTGAGAAAGAGCAGCAACAGCGGAGTGGCAAGTCTTTTTGCAAGACTGTCATTTAAGAAAAAGTCAAGAGCAGACATTGTAAAGCTGGTTGCATCGGGAGACCTTGTTCCGGCGCAGCTTGTGCAGATTAAGAGTGCAATAGAAAAGGGACTTACTGAGTCACAGCTTGTAGAGCTCATAAACAACAACATTTCAGCGGAAAAGATGAAGGAGATCATTGAGATTGCTGTGCTTGAAAACAGCATGGCAGATTAGGAGGAACTTATGAATTTAGCAGTAGTAAATGAAGCAGTAACAGAGATGAATGGTGTGGAGCATCAGTTTACAGAGGAAGAGAAAAACTTTGTTGTCCAGTTCGCATTCAGAAGTGGCAGCAAGGAAGACACGATTTCTCTTATTGAAGCTTTGGCACATTCAGCGGATAAGGCTGAGTCGGACGAGATTATGGTCACATACAGGTCTAAATATGATATGAAGCCTGCATGGGTGGAACAGGTGGAAAACCTGCTTGTGGCACTTGAAATGTATCGTATCGAGGAGGAGAAAGCAATCAATCATCTGGCAGATATTTTGACTGCTTATGGTATTGATGTATCAGCCGAGGAAATCCGTACTACAGAGACAGAAACGCTTAAAACAACAGTCAGAGAGAAAGTGGAGGTGCGATAATGGCAGAAGAGATTCAGGAAGCGGTGCAGATCATCCGTGTAGCTTATGATGGCATTGAGATTGCCATGAAGGTAGGAAGCGGCGGCATTGCTGCCATGCAGAAGGCAATAGATTTCTTAAAAGGGATGCTTGATTATGAAAAGTCACTTGGCAAGACATCCATGAGAAAGCTGCTCATAAAGGGTGGCGATTTACAGGTGTTGCAGTTTAATACCGAAGATATGAAAAAGGTTGAAAAGATGGCAAAGAAGTATGGAATACTCTATTCAGTACTTCCGGACTGTAACAGGAAAGACGGACTGAGTGAGGTAATCTTTCATACAGAGGCAGTTCCCCGTGTGAATATGATGATACAGAAGCTCAAGTTTGGTAAGATTGCCACATTTGACGATTATCTGAAGAATGGAGATGAAAAATCCCTTGGCAAGCTGATGGATTTTTTGAAGAAACAGCAGGGAAACGAGAAAAGCCACACGATAGAAGGTGATAAGGTTAATTCCGCCATTGACGGACTGATTGAGAAGGTCGGAATGTTTGCAATGGAAAAGAAAGCTATCAGTGTGGATCAGGTCAAAGAGAATTTCAGTATCAATGGTGAGCAGGCTGAAAGTGTTATCAGACAGCTAGAGACAATCGGTGTGCTTGGAAAGAAAAATGAGGATGGCACCCATACAGTCATGATGGACAAGGATGCATTTATCAATCGTGTCAGAGGCTATCAGGACCTTGCTGAGAGAATGAGGGCAGTTGCAGCATCAAAGAATGCGAACTTATCAGATGTGACTATCAGTAAGAAGCTGATTATCGAAGAAAATGACCATGCTGTTAAGACCAGAGTTCCCGGCACATGGGGAGAAGAGGCAAGATATGTATGGCTCCGTAAGGAAAACATCATGGAGATTCATGGTGGAAAGACAATGCTTACCTTCCTTGATTCCACCAAGGATTATAAGCTTTACGATGAGCAGAATCGTGTGGTGACAACCCAGAAAGGAACCGAGCTTTATACTCACTACGACAAGGTGGAGTCATCTGTCAGGGAGCGTTACGAGAAAGTGCAGAAGCAGCAGAAAAAGACCACACAGAAGAAAACTGTTACCACAAAGAAAGCGAGGTAGCAGCCTATGCAGACAACAAAGAAAATGCCGTCACTGATATTCATCCTTGTGGGTGCAGTGTTAGCAGGGTACCTTGGTTATCTGATAAATGGTGCGTGGTCGGAGGGAGTGGCATTTAATGAATTTATGAACAGATTCAATGAAGTATGTGCTGCTCCCTTTGCAAACTATTACAATACGAATACTATAAAAGCGGTAGCCATTGCATTAGGAATCTATGCGATGGCTATTGTTATGTATTACACCAGCCAGAGAAACTATATGCCCGGCAAAGAATTTGGTACGGCAAGATTTGAAAATCCGAAGCAGGTCAACAAGATACTTGCAGATAAGGATGAAAATTTCAACCGGATACTCAGCCAGAATGTGAAGATGTCGCTGGATTTCAGGAGACTCAAGCTCAATGGAAATATACTTATCTGTGGTGGTTCCGGAGCAGGAAAAACATTTTATGAAGTAAAGCCGAATCTTATGCAGATGCCGCATAACTGTTCCTTTATCTGTACCGATCCAAAGGGAGAAATCCTTAGAAGCTGCGGGCAGATGTTAAAAAATAACGGATATAACCTGAAAGTCATTAATCTGTTAGAGATGGATAAATCAGACTGTTACAATCCGTTTTCTTATATCAGAGAGGAAACAGATGTGGTCAAGCTGATTACAAACCTTATCAGCAATACGACACCAAAGGGAGCAACACCAAGTGATCCGTTCTGGGAAAAGGCGGAAGGATTGTTCTTACAGGCTATCTTTTATTATGTGTGGCTGGAGGTACAGCCGGCAAAGAGAAACTTTGAGACAGTACTGAAACTTCTTGGAGAAGCAGAGGTTACCGAGCAGGGAAAGGCATCAAAGCTGGATGTGCGTATGAAGTTTTTAGAGGAAAGTTCCCCACTTGGAGCCAATCATCCGGCAGTCAAGCAGTACAACAAATGTATGAGAGGTGCAGGAGATACAGTCCGTTCCATTATCATAAGTGCCAACTCAAGACTTGCATTTCTTGAGAATAAGCAGGTTTTACGATTACTCTCAAAAGATGAGCTTAATCTGTCCGATATCGGTATTGGAGTGAATGGGGATGGAGAGACAAAGACAGCACTCTTTTGTGTAATCCCGGATAGTGACAAATCCTATAACTTTATTATCGGTATGTTATATACGCAGATATTTCAGGAATTGTACTATCAGGCAGACTTTAACTGCGGAGGCAGACTGCCAATCCATGTGACATTTATGTTAGATGAATTTGCGAATGTCGCATTGCCAGATGACTTCTGTTCGCTGTTATCGACAATGCGAAGCCGTGAGATTTCAAGTATCATCATCATTCAGAACTTTGCACAGCTAAAAGCACTTTTCAAAGATACCTGGGAGACAATTCCCGGTAACTGCGATACTTTCATCTATCTCGGTGGAAACGAGCAGAGCACGCACAAGTATGTGTCAGAGCTACTTGGAAAAGGCACGATTGATAAGAAGTCAAGTGGAGAGACAAAGGGCAGACAGGGAAGCTCTTCAAGAAACTATGATGTATTAGGAAGAGAACTGTTTACACCGGATGAAGTCAGAAAGCTGGATAATAAGAAGTGTATTATTTTTATCCGTGGATTTGATCCAATCATGGACAATAAGTTCATACCATTCAATCATCCGATGTTTAACCAGACAGCAGATGGCAAGGGAGAGCCTTATGTTCATCAGATAAGAGGAGCAGACAATCTTATCGGTCCGCCATTTGAGATTTTGTCGGACAAGGCAGTTAAGTATTATGAAAAACTGAAGGATAAGGGCGAGAATGTGTATATTGATTCTCTTACCTATGAGCAGTTTATGATGCTTGGTGATGCAGAATTAAGCAGAAGATTCTCCATGCAGGATGAGGCAGAACAGAAAGCAAAGATTGACAGGGAGCAGGCAAATGAGCTTGAGTATGTTGATGAGTCACAGAAGTCAGATGCTTCAGAAAGTGCTAACGCTTCTAGTGGAAGTGCAGGTGCTAAGCCTGTAAGGAATCCTGAGAGGGAAAAGCCTAAGTGGGAGGATACCATCACAAATCGAATGCTGCACTGGTCATATACACCGGAGCAGAAAGAGGAAGTGAAGAAAGCACTTGCCGCAGGCGTTCCGAAAGCAACGATTCTTACTTACTTCTATCCGGAGGTTTCTGTGGAGAAGATGAGTTCTTACAGAAAGAAGCCGTAAATGTTATCGCATAGGCACAGGAAATGTGGTATACTGTGCCTATGCGAGATTAAAGAAACTTACAAATCGGAATTTTTATAAAGGAAACAGGCCAATTGCGATAATATAGGAGAAAATGTATGCACGGATATTACCAAAAAAATCTAAAAAAATGGCATAAAACTTTAAATTCTTACATGAATTATATCAGCTATGAACTAGAGTCGCTTACTGGGCAGTCTTATGATACCCTCATTCAAGAAATTTGGACAAACTATCAGGCGGAGATGTTAGAAAGATTCCCTTACATTGGCGGAGATGCTGCCAGCGGAACAAAGAACCTTATCGGAGCTTACATGTTTGTGAGCATGGGTGAAGTATTAAAAAAATATGGTGTTACGACAGCGCAGAGCGGTCACCTGATGATTCTGATTTATGAGCGTCAGTTTACAAAGATTCCGTCTTTTTTACGGAACATCATGGGTAAAATCTTTACTAATCCCCGATTTCTTACAAAAATGTTCCTAAAAAAGGATAGGAAGAATGCATTAAACGCTGCGCAGAATCCCGGAAGTTTCGAGACACAGACACAGATTCCACCAGAAAAGGGGTATGATTTCAGTTATCACAACCTCGTTTGTCCGCTAGCGGATTTTGCAAAAAAATACGGATATGAAGAATACATGCCTTACATCTGTAATCTGGATTATGTCATGTTCGGTATTCTGGGTGCCCCACTGTACAGAGAGCATACCTGCTTTGATGATGGTGATTATTGTGATTTCAAGTTGAAACTTTCTGCCAAACCGATGGACTATGATCCACCGGTGTTCACGCAGGGGAATGGTTACAAATAGCTAACTCCCACATTTTAATCTCAGCCGTCCTAGGTTTTCCATGAGCCTTGCAATCCTATAAACAGGAAAACCATTCCTATCTATCAGCTCTTGTGAATCTCAGGAACGGCTGTCAGTACTTCTTAGCTGCTGTTATCAGCCTTGTGGAATTTATAGGAGGTAAAGCAGAATGAAATGTCCATATTGTGGTGAAGAAATGATAAGAGGATACCTAATGAGCTCACGAGACATTACTTTTGCAGTTGATAATCTGACAAAAGTTTTTCGCATTAAAAAATCGGACGATCTGGAATTGAGTAAAGGTTCAGGCGGAATCCCTCATTGTGAAGCTTATCGTTGCAGTAGTTGCAAAAAGATTTTGATTGATTATGCGAATAGATAACTTCAAGTTTGTCTGACTCATAAATAATTTAATAACAGGATTACAAGCACTTTAGCCAATAACAGGTTAGAGTGCTTTTTTCATGCCATATAAGGAGGTGGTTGAAGCACAACGCATCGGGGAAAGCCCGATTAATCATTACAACAGGCATTGCCTGATAATCATATAGTAAAAACAAGGACAGAGAGGAATGTATATATTCCATTCGGAAATCAGCCGGATTGGAATGTGTACATTCCTTTCTGGCTTTTTCCATATCTGTCACACATCAAGAAAAAGGAGATTTTTAATCATGAGAAAAGAACAGATTACAGTAACTAATAATGCAGAAAACAAAGATTTGGAGGGAAAAGGCATGAAGCAGAGATTCATTCATTTTAAGAAGAGAATGGTTCCGGCAGTATCCGGAGCACTTATGGGAGTAATGCTTATGAGCACTACTTGTTTTGCAGCAGGTACAGGTACTTCCGCAGTAACACAGCCGCTTGAGAACTTAAAGACACTTATCATTGCAGTCATTGGTGCAGTTGGTGTCATCATTCTTGCAAAGAATGTTATGGAGTTCGCACAAGCCTACCAGCAGCAGGATTCATCTACAATGAATTCCGCTCTGAAAGGAATTGTGGCAGGTGTCATGATGGCTGGTATTTCAACAGTTCTGACATTCTTAGGCTTCTAAGATGGGGAAAAAGAGTTCCCCTTTTAGTAAAAGGAAAGAGGTGAATAACAAGTATGGATATTTTTAAGCTTGGAGACAAGATCCTTGCACTTCTTGAGGCGGTGTTTGGGTTTTGGAACAATCAGATATCCCTGGTCTTTGCAATGCTTGGACAGTCACCGGTCAGTTTCAAGGGCGGAGGTCCCTGGGCAGTCATTGAGGGTATTGAGCCGCTCTTTGTAGCGGTCGGCTCTTCCCTTGTTGTGCTGTTCTTTGTTATCGGTTTCTGCTCGGAAAGCATAGATGTAAAAGATGAGATGAGGTTTGAATCAATCTTGCGTATGCTTATCCGACTGGGACTTGCAGAATGGTTTGTTGCAAATAATGTCACGATTATGAAAGCATTTTTTACTTCCATAGGAAATCTGGTGGGACTTATATCTGCCGGGACAACGACGCAGCTTGCCATTGACAGTACACAGGCAGACATCATTAAGGGACTCGGATTTGGTGAGAGTCTGGTAATGCTGATACTTACAGCTTTGCTTGCAATCATCATTATTATCTGTGGATTCTTTATCATTTACACAGTGTATTTCAGGTTCTTAAAGATACTGATTATTGTGCCGCTTGGTGCGATTGCATGCTCCACAATGGCAGGAAACAGAATGGTCAGTCATACAATGGCTACCTACTGCAAATATTTTCTTTCGTGTGTGTTTGAGGCAGTAACGATGGCACTTGCGATTGTGGTATGTAATGCATTTATCAATGCAGGACTTCCGGCATTTACAGGAAGTTATGCTGACTGGGCACAGACACTTATATATCTGTGTGAAATGACATTTACGATAGCAATGACTGTTGGAAGCGTGAAGGGTGCACAGACACTTACTAGCAAGGCATTTGGATTATAGAAGGAGGCAGAAATGGATAATGAAAAGAAACAGGTTACTTATAATTCAAGTATAACCGGAGAAACGCAGGTGACATTTGATATCCAGCAGTATATGAATAACAGGGCAATGTTTATTGGTCTTATGTGTAATGAAGATGGATATGAGGAGCCTTTTGGGGATGTGACTGTGAATTTGCCGGTTGCAGCACCAAATTACTGCGGATATCTGAATGTGAATGACATGCCGGATATTGAAAAGTTTATTACAGACAATGACATTGGAGAGTTTACAGGATTCACGCAAAGGAGCGGTTTCTGCGAATATCCACTTTATCTGTTCAATGTAGATAAGCTTAGGGAACTGTGTCCGGATGGAATGGATAAGTATGAGGCGAATATTGGAATGACAAGAAAGCCGGAAACAAAGGATTTATCAAGATAGGAGGCAGGGACAATGGTAATCGAAGTAAACAAGGATATAGACCGCTATCAGGAATCGGTTGCGATGGGACTTACTGCAAGGCAGCTTATATTTTCCATTGCAAGCGTAGTGGTCGGTGGCGGTATCGTCCTTCTTCTTTACAAGTATATCGGTCTTACGGGTTCTGCTTATGTGGCAATTCCCTGTGTGGCACCGATTGCACTTGGCGGTTTCTATTCCTTTAATGGGATGAATTTCTACGAGTATATGGGAAAGAAACTGCATTTTATGTTTGGAAACAAGGCACTTATCTATGTATCAACAGAGGGAGAGCCTGCAATAAAGCAGTTAGAAGCAGAGCAGAATGAACAGGTAAAGAAGAAAGGCAGAAAGGCTGAACCGGAGACTGTAACAGCTGATTCGGCTGTAAAGAAGCAGGAGGAGTTTGAAGCAATGAAGAAAAAGACAAGAAATATGCTGCTTGGTCTTGTTGCAGTAATTATTGCAGCAGTAGCAGGCATTGCAGCATATAAGGCGATGCATTAGATAAAAAGTATCTGACCGAAAGGTCGGGAACGCAGCCCGCAGGGTGAAGTTCCCGGCGGGCTTTCATTATAAGAAAGCGAGGTTAGAGACATGGGTTTATTTACAGACGGATTTAAGTTACTGAAAAAGGCGAGCGAGCCTTTGTATAAGACACCTAAATCCATTCAGGAAACCATAGAGATTATGGCGGTGGCTGAAAACGGCATTTTTGAAGTGAGCAAAAATAAGTATTCCAAATGCTACCGCTTTCAGGACATCAATTACACGACAGCAACCGAGGATGAGCAGATCGGTATTTTCGAGAGATATTGTAAGTTCTTAAATTCGCTGGACTGTAATTATAAGATTACGATCAACAATAAGAACAAAAACATGGATGAACTCCGTGATAAGGTTCTGATTGCTGAGAAAAACGATGGCTTCAATAATTACAGAAGAATTTACAATGACATCATTGAGGAGAAGATTATTGAGGGCAGACAGGGGATTGAGCAGGAGAGATATCTGACGATCACGATTGAGAGAAAGAACTTCGAGGAGGCAAAGGCACAGTTTGCAACACTTGAGGCAACGATACACAAGGCTTTCATTGAGCTTGGGGCAGAGATTGTGCCGCTTAATGGAAACGAGAGACTGAAAGTGCTCTATGACTATTATCACCTTGGAGATGAGGGCAGTTTTGATTTTGATATCAAAAAGGCAAAGAAGGTCGGGGCAGATTTTAGAAATGATCTGTGCAATGGGATGGTGAAATATTTCCCGGACCATTTTGAGGATGAGAGTAAATTCTGCAAGGCACTTTTTATTAAAAAGTATCCGAGCAGTTTATCAGACAGATTCATCAATGAGATTACTTCCCTTCCGGTTCATTCTATCACGAGTATTGATGTGGTGCCGGTTCCAAAGGATCTGACCACAAAGGTGCTTCAGAAAAAATACCTTGGTATTGAGTCGGATATTATCAAGCAGCAGAGAGTTCGTAATAAGAATAACGATTTTTCTACGGAAATTTCATATGCCAAGAGAACGGAGAAAAAAGAAATTGAGGAAATCATGGATGACGTCCGTGAGAATGACCAGTGCCTTTTCTTCGTGGGAGTAACCATTATTCTTATGGCAGAAAGCAAGAAGGAGCTTGAGAGTGTATGTGAGACTGTGGAGACTATCGGAAAGCGTAACAGCTGCACGATTGATACACACTACTTAAAGCAGAGGGAAGCTCTCAACACAGCACTTCCGATTGGTGTAAGGCAGGTGGAGACAATGCGTACACTTCTTACCCAGTCACTTGCGGTGCTTATGCCATTCAATGTGCAGGAGCTTAATGATAGCACAGGCAATTACTATGGCATCAACCAGATCAGCAAGAATGTGAATATCGGCAATAGAAAGAAGCTGATAAACGGAAATGGATTCGTTTTCGGAGTGCCGGGTTCCGGTAAATCATTCTTCTGCAAGATGGAAATGGGCAGCGTATTCTTGTCGGGAGATGATGAAATAATCGTTATAGATCCAATGAACGAATACTTTGATATTGCTGAGACCTATGGCGGAACAGTGGTAAATATGTCTACCTACACGGATAACTATGTGAATCCGCTGGAGATGGATGTATGGAGCCTTGATCCGAATGATTCCAAAGGAATGGTAAGAGAAAAGGGCGAGTTCATGCTTGGTCTTTGTGAGCAGTGTATCGGGGACAGCTTAAATTCAAGACAGAAGTCAATCATTGACCGCTGTGTGAGAAAGCTGTATATCGACATTGCAAGGAGTAAAGAGAAGTATATCCCGGTAATGAGTGATTTTTACGATATCCTTATGGCACAACCGGAGGATGAGGCAAAGGACATTGCATTGTCACTAGAGCTTTTCGTAAATGGTTCACTTAACATCTTCAATCATCAGACAAATGTGGATGTGGATAACAGATTCACAGTATATGGCATCAGGGACTTGGGTACAGAGCTTAGTCCAATCACAATGCTTGTTATGATGGAGTCCATTCAGAACAGGATTGTTGAGAATGGTAAGAGAGGCAAGGCAACATGGCTCTATATTGATGAGTTCCATGTCCTGCTTAATTCCGAGTATTCTGCAAAATATTTACAGCAGCTCTGGAAGAAAGTAAGAAAGCAGGGAGGTCTTTGTACTGGTATCACGCAGAATGTAGTCGATCTGTTGCAAAATTACACAGCAACCACAATGCTTGCAAACTCAGAGTTTGTGGCACTTTTAAAGCAGGCAAACACGGACAGTTCCAAGATGGCGGAAGTTATCGGGGTATCAGAGGCACAACTTCGATTCGTAACCAATACTGCATCGGGAATGGGACTTATCAAGTGTGGCTCTGTGGTGATTCCGTTTGATAATCAGATTAGTAAGGATACAGACCTTTACAGACTGTATAACACCAATATTCATGAGAAGATTGCAGAACAGAAGAAACGTGAAATGCAGAATAATGTCGAATAATGTTGATAGAGGTCGCAATTTGCGACCTCAAAGCATAGCCATCCGGGAAGCTGGGTGGCTGTTTTGCATATTGAGTGAAAGAAGGTGAGAACATTGAAGATAAAGAAAGTGGATGACAAACCGATGGTCATTCACACCAAGGAGAAAGCCAAGATTCATGCCCACGAGCCAAAGGGAGCCAAGATAAAAGGCAGCAACATCTATACAGTAGAAAGAGATCCTAAGACTATCAGTGCAAAGGTATCTGATGATAAAAAGAAGTCCTATCGCAAGAGTACCATTCATCAGTCAGAGCCGAAGAATAGGGGACTATCAAGATTTAAGCGAAACTATAGAGAATCAAACACTTCCATCAAGACCAAGAACACCAATCTTCACATAGCAGGAAGAACAGGTACACTTGCAGCCGGAGCAGTAACAGAGCAGGTGGAAGGCGGGCAGGAGGTATCGCAGGCAGCATATCTTGCATATGAAGCAAGCCGACCTGTTACCGGAACTGTTTCTAAGGGTGCAGCACTTTTCAGGAAAAAGGCGGCAGCCGAGGCAAGGAAGCGTATCAAGAAGGTAGATGCAGGAAAGAAGCTGGCAAAAAAGACAGCAAAGAAAGCTGCCAAAGATACTGCAAAGACTGTAGCTAAAGAGACAGCAAAAGAAACAGCCAAGACTACTGCCAAGGTTGCAACAAAAACTGCTACAAAGGCAGCTGCTACAGCGGCAGGAACAGCGGTTGCACCGGGAGCAGGCACGGCAATCGGCATGGCAGCCGGATATGCTGCAGGTGTGTCCATAGAGGTCAAGGATGAAAAGATGACCAACCGGAGCAGAAAGATAAAATTCTTTCTGGATAAGATGAAAACACAGGAGAATCAGACAGACAGCGTGGCAAAGCTGGTAAAGGATCTGATTGTGCGAAAAGCGATTACCTGGGTAAAGGCAGCTGCACCGATTATCGGATTGGTGCTTTTATTACTTGTTCTTGTAGTTGCCATGATTGCGGTTCCGGTTATAGCGGTGATAGCAATCCTTTACAATTCTCCATTTGCTTTATTTCTGCCACCACTTGAATCAGGAGATACCGTGCAGACAGTAACGAGTGCTTATGTGCAGGAGTTTAACCGGGATGTTAATACGAAAGTGAATGAGCATACCGGATATGACCTTGGAGAGCTTGTATATGTGGATTATGAAGGTATGGAAGAAAACCCAAGCAATTACTATGACATCATGGCAGTCTATATGGTCAAGCATGGTGTCGGAGATACAGCAACAGTCATGAATGATACTTCAAAAGGCTGGCTGCAGGCAGTTGTAAATGATATGTGTTCATACACCACAAGCACCGGAACAAAGGATGTGGAAGAAACGGATGCAGACGGCAGTGTAACTACTGTCACAAAGTCGGTTCTGTATGTGAATGTCACACTAAAATCGTACAGGGATATGATTTCGGTCTATGGATTTAATTCTGATCAGGTGGAAATGCTTGAGCAGATCATGAGTCCGGAGTTTATGGGACAGCTTGGATATGCCGGAAGCGGAAGTGGCGGCGGAGGCGGAAGTCCTGGAGTAAGCTCCATGACTGAGGATGAAATCAATGCCATCCTAAACGGAATTACAGACAGCAGGCAGAAAACAGTCTGCTCCTATGCACTTCACAGAGTTGGCTTCCCTTATAGTCAGGATTTAAGAGACAGCGGTAACTATTATGACTGCAGCTCCTTAGCCTATTATTCATGGAAGGATGCAGGCGTGGATATTAGTTACGGCGGTGCAACCACAGCGGCAGCGGAGGCACAGGGACTGGATGAAGCCGGAAAGACAGTCTCCTTTGATGAGTTACAGCCGGGAGACCTTATCTTCTACAGTTTTACAAGCAACGGAAGATATAAGAACATCAGCCATGTGGCAGTATATGTCGGAAATGGCAAGGTGGTAGAGGCACTTAATGAAAGTCTTGGTGTGGTCTACAGGGATGTGGCAAGCACAGGAAAGATTGTTGTGATTGGAAGACCATAACAGAAAATTTGCTGAGAGGGCATAGTCCCTCTCTGAGACTGGAGGTAAGAATGGATTTAAAAGATATGATACTGGTAACAGAAAACGACAGGGGAACAGAGATAAATATGCTGATGACTCTGGATGATTATAAGAGTTTTATAGCAATTGATGACATGTCAGAGCTTGCAGACCATCTGTTGCAGCTTGGAAGGACACTTGGTGAAGCAGATAACTTCACAGAGTATTACAGGGCAGCAAATGTAACTGTATCTGCGAGATTCTGTCTGGATGATATTCAGCTGGGACATTTTCTTCAGGGATTTTATAACGATTCCAAAAAATTTCGGTTTGATAAAGAAGCCAGTTCTTCTGAATGTGTTGCAAAGCTTAAGGAGATTGGAATGACCGATAAGGGCTGGGTGGATGATTTTAACCTGCATTATGAAATGGAGAACCGCTCATTTGAAAGGGGACAGACATTCCATAACTTCAATGACCATGATTACATGGTGCTTGAAGCATTATCACCAAGGAATCTTGTGGTGATGGATATGAAGTCAGGTTCCCTTACAATCGCCCTTGGTGCGACAGAGTATAAGCGTTATCCGAAGGATGAGAAGCCTACAAAGGACAATACCACAATCGGGGTATCGTGGGAGCACGGCATTTATCTAGGTTCCACACTTTCAACTACAAATTTCAAGGCATACAAGAGGGAGTATGGCACACCGGAAAAGATAGAGGATATCTATGATTACAGGGCAAAGCTAAAGCAGAAGTTCTATTTTTATCAGGATATGTCAAAGGATGATGATGTACCGAAGAAGCTGCAGAATGACTTCCTTCACCAAATGTATGAGGATTTTGGAACGATTGAAGAGGATTGTTTTTACGACAGGCTGGAAGATGGAAAGTACGATGAAGGCTTTAAGGAAAGACAGGTAAAGGAAGAAAAGAGCCGGTGATGAGATTTTTACAGGAGGCGATATCATATGGAACAGGAATTTGATGTTGAGATAAAAGAAGTGCTTTCACGAGTACAGAAAGTAAAGGCAGAGTCGCTTGACGATGCCATCAATAAGGCAATGGATATGTATTATGCAGAGCAGATAGTCCTTGGAGCAGAGGACATGAAGGGAGTTGATTTTGCACCTATCAGCGAAGGTCAGCTCCCTTCTTCATTAAAAAAAAACGGAGGAAAAGCAAGATGAAAAGTGATTCAACAACAGTAATTAAGAACATGGAGTTTTTAGTAAAGGAACTTCATAAGGAGTGGGACAGATCGGGTGCTTCTAAGGCATCCGTTATTATTTCCCTTGAGGAAGTAGATGGTATCAATGATAAGTTAAAAGAGATTATCTATCAGACACAGAAGTCAGTCGATGAGGATGAGCTGACCTTTAAACAGAGCATTGCAAAGTCCAAGGAGTGCTATGTGCTTCTTCGTGTGGTGCGTAAGATTGCAAAGAAAAAGGATAAATGCGAAAAACAGGCAATCGACAATAAATTTGCAATCGAGCTGGATAAGGATGAGTTAAAGCTATTTAAGGGATTGTTTGCAGAGATGTTTAAGTAGAGGAGGACAAAGGTATGGGCGTTGATATGAAGGTCAAAGCGATATACGATTCTGAAATTGGTAACATCACAAGATCAGAAAAGAACTGGAAGGATGTGTTAAAGGTCGCAGGTCAGTTATACCGCTATGAATTTGACAATATCGTTATGGTAACAGCTCAGAGACCTCCGGAAAAAAGCACACTCATGGCAGATTATGATACCTGGAAAAAGGTGGGAAGATATGTAAAGCGTGGTGCGAAAGGCTGCGCCATCTTCCCGTCAAGGGCACTGAATCCACGCATGAGGTATATCTTTGATATCAGTGATACCGGAGGGAAGAATGTTAAGTTGACATGGGACCTTGAGGGAGAAAATCTTAAAGATTATGTGGATTTTCTTGTGTCAGAAGGTCAGATTGAGCAGTACGATAACAGCGACAGGGAGTCTCTAAAAAATATATTAAAACAGTTTACAGGAACAGATGTTTGGTTTATAATAAAAGAAGAGTTCGGAGACCGAATGACCGAGCTTATGCAGCTATCAGGTAGTGTGATAAAGGAAGAAAGTAAGAAACGCAATGGCTTACAGCAGGAAATGGACATGGAGCAGCTTGTATATGCAAGTGTCATGTATGCTGTAGGGACGAGATGCGGATTTGACTTATCTGTGCAAGAACAGGATTTTAGTCAGATCGTAAATATCAAAGACGAAGAGATCATTTACCGTCTTGGTTCCATTGTATGCGATGTCTCCTGTAGTGTTCTTAGAGAATTTAGTCGTAACTTAAAGGCAATCGAGAGCGAAAGGAGAATTGGATATGTTAGAAGAAATGACTTACAAGGAAGTGGATGGACTGCTTTATCCGCAGATAGAGATGCCGGACGAGATGGAGGATCTCACGAAGCTGGGCAAATACGGAAGGATGGCGATGAACTATCTAAAGGAGAACGAGCCGGCAAGATACAAGACGCTGATGAGATTCGGGAAGATGTACGAGAAGATGTCAGCGGTAGAGGCGGAAGCGAATCAGCTGTACGACCAGTTAGAGATGCAGTATCTGGCAAAGCACAAGCCACAGAATCCGTCATCGACAATGGAGATGTGGAAGATAAGAGAGCAGGCGAAGATGCAGGCAGAGGAAGTGGTACTGAATCAGATAGTGATGCGATTCCACTAGAATCTGATGATACAGAACTGAATAGGGAACTTGATGAAATCAATTCATTGGGTGTTAGTAAGGAAGCCGAATATACACAGGCTTCCTTTTTTTTCGACCAGAACGGGCAGGCAAGCATTGGCACCATTCATACTGAGGACGAAAACAATAATCAGTTTATGCGTCAGTTCGAGCAGGACAGAAAAGCTGCATTAGCAGGTAAATACAATTACCTGAATCCCAAAAAGTCTGCAACAGTACCAAGTGAGTATATCAAACAGGTGCTTATGAGAGGTACAGGTTTTATCGGTGGTAAGGGCAGGGTATGCAAGATTTTTGAAACAGAGATTGATGCAGGAACCAGAGCAAAGCGTATCAAAGCAGAATATGGTCAGGGAGGTGCAGGCTGGCCGGTTGACGGACTAGGACTGCACGGATATGACACATTTCATGGGAATGGACTGCGTTTTCAGTGGCGAGATGAGGATGGAGAGGTTGAAGGATATGTTTCGTGGAAAGATATCGAAAAAGAGCTTGGTGTACTTATTCTTACAGGGGAATACCAGCCTGAGACACCTCGTATTGATGAGCTTGCGATGGACGGACTCCGTGAGGATGATGAGGTCATTGATGCCGAATACCGGGAAGTGGAACCGGAAGGGGCAGAATCAGAGATTGATGATTATGCAATACCGGATGAGCCGGAGAGCTATGCTTCTAACAGAGATTATGTAAGTGCAAAAGGCATGACACCACAGGAAGCTGCCGATGAAGACCGCATGGTAACACAGGCAGAATATGGTGCCGAGATAGAAGCTGAAACATCTGAAAAAGATCCATCAGAGCTTAAGTATATTACACCGATTGATTATGCCAAGCGTATTGAGGAGCTTGATGAAGACCTGCGTGATGCGGCGGAGATTCTTGTAACAGATTGCAGCTGCTACACTCCGTTTAGGGCATTCCTTATGGATGTGGTGCAGTCTGATTTTGCATTTATGCCAAATAAACTTGACCTTATCAGGGATATTGCATTAGGGACAGATAATGCAGAAAGAAAGGCATATTCCAACAATAAGTATGGTCTTGTGGAGTACTCAATCAGAAGCGGTTATGTGAAGATCAGCTATAAGAACAGGAATGGTGTGCGTAAGGAAGGTGCACTCGACTGGCGTGAGTTATACGAGATTTTATCCTATATGGTAAAACAGCCATTTTACTGCGGAGAAGACCAGAAGAAGTATTATCAGGAGACAAAACAGAAGGCTGACAGGGATAAGATGAATCCGGTCTATAAGAGATTCTTTGATATCGAGGATAGTGTAAAAGCCAATCGTCTTGAAACCAGGGAAAGAGCAATAGCGAATGGCTGGGAAACCAAGATTGATGAGAATGGACATGTGGTTTCAGATGATGCAGTACAGAAAAAACACAACTTCCACTACAACCTCTGGGAAATGGAAAAAGGCGGAGCTAAGACCAGATACCAGTGGAATATGGATGCAATCCGCACTCTAAAGCAGATTGAATCAGAAAACAGGCTTGCCACACCGGGGGAGCAGAAAGTTCTGTCGAAGTTTGTCGGATGGGGCGGACTGTCACAGGCATTTGATGAGGAAAACGCAGGCTGGAGCAAAGAGTATGCAGAGCTTAAAGAACTTTTATCTGATGAGGAATACAGTGCGGCAAGGGCAACAGTAAATAACGCCTTTTACACTTCACCGGAGATAGCCATGTGCATGAATTCGGCACTTGTCCAGTTTGGTTTCAGAGGCGGCAATGTATTAGAGCCATCCATGGGTATCGGTAACTTCTTTGGAAGTATGCCGGAAACAATGCATGAAGCAAAGCTGTATGGAGTGGAGCTTGACAGCATTTCAGGAAGAATTGCAAAGCAGCTTTATCAGAATGCCAATATCAGTATCACAGGATTTGAGAATACCACATATCCGGATAACTTTTTTGATGTGGTTGTCGGAAATGTGCCATTTGGGGATTATAAGGTATTTGATCCGAAGTACAACAAGTATAACTTCCGTATCCACGATTATTTCCTTGCAAAAGCACTTGACCAGGTAAGACCGGGAGGCATGGTTGCAGTAATCACCACAAAGGGAACACTTGATAAGGCAAATCCTACTATCCGAAAGTATCTGGCTGAAAGGGCAGAGCTTGTGGGAGCAGTAAGACTTCCGAATACTGCATTTAAAGATAATGCAGGAACCGAAGTGACAGCAGATATCCTGTTTTTGCAGAAGAGAGAGCGAAAAATTGATATTGAGCCTGACTGGGTACACCTTGGTGTAACTGGGAATGGCATTGCAGTCAACTCTTATTTTGCAGAGCATCCGGAAATGATGCTTGGGGTTATGGAGTATGACACAAGGATTTACGGACAGGACAGCAGATATACAGTCTGTGTGAATGATGATGAGAACTTCAATATGTATGAAGCATTAAACAAAGCTATCGGTAATATCAAAGCACAGATGACAGATTTTGAGAGAGTGGCAGATGAGGCGGAGCAGACGGAGGAAGTTATCCCGGCTGATCCGGATGTGAGAAACTACACTTACACATTTTTTGAAGGAAAGCTCTATTACAGGGAAAATTCCGAGATGGTAAGAAAAGAAGTATCACAGACTGCCGAGGAGCGAATCCGAAGCCTTGATGAAATCAGACAGATAACAAGAGAGCTGATTGATATCCAGATGGATGGCTGCAGCGAGGAGGAGCTTTCTGATAAACAGAGACTTCTTAATGTAAAATATGATGCTTTTGTAAAGCAGTATGGAGCCATTACTTCAAAAGCAAACAGAATAGCTTTCAGGGATGACAGCGATTACCCGCTTCTTTGCAGTCTTGAGGAAGTAAATGAAGACGGGGAGGTGAAAAAAGCGGATATGTTTTATAAGCAGACGATTAAGGCAAAGACTGTCATAGACAGAGTGGAGACGGCTGTTGAAGCATTAAATGTATCCGTCAATGAATTTGGATATGTGAATCTTGCCTATATGCTCTCTATCTATGAGCCGGATATTACTAATGCAAAGGAAGAGCTTGCAGAAAAGTCCGGGCAGACAGTGGATGAGATAACATTTAGTGATGATGCTTTGGCAGAGCTTAGAAGGGCAGTTCTTGTGGAAGAACTGGATGGACTGATTTTCCTTAATCCCGAACGTTACAACGAGAACAATCCTGATATCGGCTGGGAGACAGCAGACGAGTATCTTTCCGGCAATGTGAGAGACAAGCTCCGTGTAGCAAAGGCTATGGCAGCTGATACAGACAATCCGCAGGCAGAAAGATTTGCAGGCAATGTGGCAGCACTGGAAAAGGTGCAGCCGGAGTGGATTGAAGCTTCAGATATTGATGTAAAGATTGGTACGACATGGATTGAGCCGCTTGATTATGAGCAGTTTATCTATGAGCTTCTCAATACACCAAGAAGAGCAAGGGCAGTCAGAAGCCAGTTTTACAATACAGGCATTCAGGTACACTTAAATAAGATGAGTATGGAATGGTTCATCGAGAATAAGAGCATGGATAAGCATTCAGTGGCAGCTACTAAGACTTATGGTACAAGCCGCATGGATGCTTATTCTATTTTTGAGGATACGCTGAATCTTAAAACTGTAACAGTAAGGGACAGGATTGATGACGGTGATGGCAAATATCATTACGAAGTCAATAAGAATGAGACAATGCTTGCAAGGGAAAAACAGAACATGATCAAGGAGAAGTTCAAGGAATGGCTGTTTGCAGAGCCGGAGCGAAGACAGAAATATGTGGAGTATTACAACGAGACATTCAATAACATCCGCCTACGTGAGTATGACGGAAGCCACTTACAGTTTCCGGGAATGAATCCGGCGATTGAGCTAAAGCCTCATCAGAAGAATGCGGTGGCTAGAATCCTTCTCGGAGGAAACACACTGCTTGCACACTGTGTCGGTGCCGGAAAGTCCTTTGAGATGATGGCTGCCTGTATGGAGCAGAAGAGACTCGGACTTGCCAATAAGACGATAATGGTTGTTCCAAAGCCGCTTATCGGTCAGACGGCATCAGAGTTTTTAAGGCTGTATCCGTCAGCAAATATCTTAGTTGCCACAGAGCGTGATTTTGAAAAGAGTCGCAGAAAGCAGTTCGTATCAAGGATTGCGACAGGTGACTTTGACTGCATTATCATGTCGCACTCGCAGTTTGAGAAAATTCCAATCTCAGCAGAGAGAAAGGAGAGAATGCTTAACGAGCAGATTGATGAAATCAGCTATGCGATTGATGAGATGAAAGAGCGTAACGGGGAGAGATGGACTGTAAAACAGATGGAAAGCCAGAAGAAAAAGCTGGAGGAGCAGCTTAAATCACTATCTGATGAAAGCAGAAAGGATGACCTTATAACCTTTGAGGAGCTTGGTGTGGACTCTATTATGGTAGACGAAGCACATAATTTTAAGAACCTTGCTATATTTTCCAAGATGAATAATGTGTCCGGTATCAGCAGCAGTGGAGCGAAAAAGTCAACGGATATGCAGCTTAAATGCCAGTACCTATCAGAGATAAATGATGGCAGAGGCATTGTGTTTGCGACAGGTACACCGATCAGCAATACGATGTGTGAGATGTATGTCATGCAGCTTTACTTACAGAAAGCGGCACTTGAAGAGATGGGGATTTATCACTTTGATTCTTGGGCAGCAAACTTTGGTGAAGTGACAACAGCACTTGAGCTTACTGTAGAGGGAAGCGGATTTCGTTTTAAGAGCAGATTTAATAAGTTTACGAATCTGCCGGAGCTTATGAATATCTTCCGTGAGGTAGCAGATGTGCAGACCGCAGACATGCTTGACCTTGATGTGCCAGCTCTCCGTGGCGGCAAGCCTATTATAGTGGAGTCGGAGCCTGACTGGTATGTGAAGCAGGTCATGGAAGACTTTGTTGTGAGGGCAGAGCGTATCAGAGGCGGTGGAGTTGATCCAAGCGTGGATAACTTTCTAAAGATTACCCATGAGGCAAGACTTCTTGGAACGGATGCCAGACTGATTGATAAGGATGCGCCGAACAATCCGGATGGAAAACTCAATAAGGTAGCGGAGAATGTATGGAAAGAATATGAGAAAGGAAATGCTGATGGTCATATAGGCTGCCAGCTTATTTTTTCGGACATCGGCACACCGGGACCAGATAAGGACTTTACCATCTACGATTATCTGAAAGAAACACTGATCCAGTATGGTATTCCGGCAGATGAGATAGCTTTTATTCATGATGCCAAGACGGATGCACAAAGGGACGCACTTTTTAAGGAGATGAGGACAGGTAAAAAGAAGGTTCTTATCGGTTCAACGGACAAGTGTGGAACAGGTGTCAATGTGCAGACACACCTTGTTGCAATGCATCATGTGGATTGCCCTTGGAAGCCTTCTTCTATTGAACAGAGGGAAGGACGAGGCATACGACAGGGTAATGAAAATGAAGAGGTGGCAATCTACAGATATGTCACCAAAGGGACATTTGATGCATACAACTGGTCGCTTGTTGAAAATAAGCAGCGATTCATCAGTCAGGTCATGACAAGCAAGGCTGTAAGCCGAAGCTGTGAGGATATCGACGAGGCAACACTTTCCTATGCAGAGATTAAAGCGGTTGCCACAGGCAATCCTTTAATCAAGGAAAAGATGGAGATTGACAATGATGTCCAGAGATTAAAGCTCTTAAAGGCATCCTATGACAATCAGAGATATGGCTTGCAGGATAACTTTATGATTAAGTATCCGAAGCTGATTAAGACAGCAACAGAAAAGCTTGCCAATGTAAGAGAGGATGTAAAGGCAAGGGATAAAGAGCTGATTGATAATCCGGAATTTGCCATTACCATAGGCAAAGTAACTTACACAGAGCGTGTGGATGGCGGAACGATGATGCTTGAAGCAATCAGTAAATGTAAGACCGGAGAGACAACTGTAATCGGTAAATTCCACGGATTTGAGCTGCTTGTGGAAAAGAACTTCCTTGGCATCAATTATATGGTGCTTCGTGGAAAGACAGAGTATAAAGCAGAGCTTTCCACAAGTCCTGTCGGCAGCATGGTGAAGCTGGAAAACCTGTTCAATGGACTCCATGAGAACATTGATTTCTTTGAAAAGAAGATTGAGCAGTACCAGAATGACCTTGAAGCATCAAAGGCAGAGTATGACAAGCCATTTGCGTACAGCAAGGAACTGGAAGAAAAGCTGGCTAGGCAGTGTAAACTGAATGCCCAGCTTGACCTTGAGAACGCAAAGGCTGTGGATGCAGACCTGAGCGGACCGGAGGAAGAAAGAGAAGCTGATGACAGAATGGAATCTGCAGCAATTGTAGCAGAGGATAAAGGTGCTTATCCAGCCGACAGAGAGGGCAGAACACGATAGGAGAGTGAATAATATGAGCATAAGAAAAGTGGTCGCAGGACTACTGATTGCAGCAGGGATTGCCATTATGGCAGTCCCTTTTTTCTGGCGGACAACCGGAGAAAAACAGACAGAACAGCTCATAAGTGAATTTGAGCAGACATTGGAGGATGATTACGATGAAGAAACAGATGTGGAGGAAGAGCAAACCTCCATTAGTAAAGAGGATGAAGCCATTCTTAAAGAAGGCGGTGTTATCGGCATCATTGAGATACCGGGCTTAGATATCAGGTATCCGGTAATGGAAGGAACCACAAGTAAAGTCCTTAATGCAGGGATTGGTCATATAGAAGAGACTGCAGGAATCGGAGAAAGTGGCAACTGTGTATTGTGCGGTCATAATGGCAGCAGATATGGCACATTTTTTACACCACTAAGTCAGATATCCATAGGTGATGAAGTAATGATAACCGACAAAAATGGGCTGAAGCATATCTATGAGGTAATAGAGACAGAGGTAGTAAATCCGTATGATAACAGCATCAAGACACAGGGTACAGAAAAAGAATTAACTCTTTTTACCTGTTCCCAGAAAGGAACCATGCGTTTTGTGGTCAGGTGCATTTATAAGGAGGCGGTGATGGATGAATAAGAGATACCGATTAGGTGAGATAGAAGAGGCAGTAGCAGAAATGGAAGAGCTAATTGACATCGAGGATGATATTGCTGAGATTGATGATGACTTTCAGATAGTCGTAAGCGGCTGGTCTGTGTATGTCGAAAGCCTGAATCTGACACTCAGACAGGGAATAGCCTGTGTATGGGATGCAGAGGAAGGATTATTTATGCCTGATTTTGATGTGACTATCGTGTATGAGGGGAACATTGAAACACAGGAGTGGCTCTATTACGAGCAGGATGGAATGGTCGTTACACTTGGCAACTGGCTTAATGGCAGATTGTCTTGTGAACAGATAGAACAGCTTTGGTGTGAGCTTATCATACCGGAGCAAAACAAAGAACAAAAAGAAAGCGAGGAATAGCATATGAAGTATTCAATTAAAGTAAACGAAGTAAGAGCAAAAGAGGGCAGCAACATCAAAGGATTTGCAACAGTAGTATTTGGTGATTCATTTAAGATTACCAATATTGCAATCCTTGAGAATAAGGATAAGGGAGAGCTTTTTGTATCAATGCCAAGATACCGCTCCAATGAGCGTGATGAAAGCAACGGTGTGATCTATAAGGATGTGTGCAATCCTATCACAGCAGAGTTTCGAGAGGAACTCTATACCAATATCCTTGATGCCTATGCAAGAATTAAGGAACCGGAGAAAGAGGAGACACAGAAGCAGGAGCGTACACAGGAAATGCCGGAGTTTTCCGTAACTGTAACACCTTATGAGAGGGAAGGTAGTAACATCAAGGGACTTGCACGCATTTATTTTGAAAACAGTTTCATCGTAAATAACATCAATATCGTGCAGGGCAAAGAGAAAATCTTTGTATCAATGCCTTCTTATAAGACAAAGCAGGTGGACGAGCAGGGCAAGCCAATCTACCAGGATGTCTGCTATCCGGTCACAAAGGATTTCAGGGAAAAACTCTATAATGAGATTATCTCTGAATATGAGAAAGCAAAGGATAAGAGCAACGAAAATGCAAGAGAGAGTGCAGAGAAACATCATGGCAATCCCGATAAAGAGAAGGACAAAGAGGCGACGCCCTTTCGATAATCAGTAATCAGAGTACAGGGGCGGCCAAGGCTGCCCCATTTACAGAATGGAGGAAACAGAATGGATATGGAAGCAGGAAAAACACTTACCAATGAGGAGGTCATAAGAGAACTTCTCGACTTATTAAAGAAAAATGCCATGAAAGAGCAGGCAAACGATGTATTTGAGATATGCAGCTATGTGGATGGACTGGAGAAAAAGATTGATTCCATGACGGAAGAACTCACCAATATGCAGAACCAGATCAAAGAAATGCAGGAAGATACTCTTGTCAATAATGCTAAAAAGGGCTTGACAAATAAAGGGTTAAGGAATATAATTAGATTCAGTTTTATACAAGGAGTTAATAAATATGCGGCAAGGTATTCTTAAATAAACTGTCAATTTGATAGTGGGAACAAAAAGTAGCAGTCCCGTTTCACTTTTAATATGGGGCTTAGTTTTTTGTACCCAGTTTAAGAATACTTTTATCATGTAATTTTATATGCCCGAAAACATATAAGTGTTTTGGGGCTATTGGAGTTATTTACCCAGTGATAGGAGTATTTATCACTGGGTATTTTTATGCCCTTTTTTGGGTGTTGATAGGAGGAAAATCACATGAAAATAATTAACTTAGGCATTCTGGCTCACGTTGACGCAGGAAAGACAACATTAACGGAAAGTTTATTATATACCAGTGGTGCAATTGCAGAACTAGGGAGCGTAGATGAAGGCACAACAAGGACAGATACAATGAATTTGGAGCGTCAAAGGGGAATCACTATCCAGACAGCAGTGACATCTTTTCAGTGGGAGGATGTAAAAGTCAACATTATAGATACGCCAGGCCATATGGATTTTTTGGCGGAAGTATACCGTTCTTTATCCGTTTTAGACGGAGCAGTATTATTAGTTTCTGCAAAGGATGGCATACAGGCACAGACCCGTATACTGTTTCATGCACTACAGACAATGAAGATTCCGACAATCTTTTTCATCAATAAAATTGACCAAGAGGGGATTGATTTGCCAATGGTATATCGGGAAATGAAAGCAAAGCTTTCTTCGGAAATTATAGTGAAGCAAAAGGTTGGGCAGCATCCCCATATAAATGTAACGGACAATGACGATATGGAACAGTGGGATGCGGTAATTATGGGAAACGATGAACTATTAGAGAAATATATGTCAGGGAAACCGTTTAAAATGTCAGAACTGGAACAGGAAGAAAACAGGAGATTCCAAAACGGAACGTTATTTCCCGTTTATCACGGAAGCGCTAAAAACAATCTGGGGATTCGGCAGCTTATAGAAGTGATTGCCAGTAAATTTTATTCATCAACGCCTGAAGGTCAATCTGAATTATGCGGGCAGGTTTTTAAGATTGAATATTCAGAGAAAAGGCGGCGTTTTGTTTATGTGCGTATATATAGCGGAACATTGCATTTGAGGGATGTTATTAGAATATCTGAAAAAGAGAAAATAAAAATCACAGAGATGTGTGTTCCGACAAACGGTGAATTATATCCATCCGATACAGCCTGCTCTGGTGATATTGTAATTTTACCAAATGATGTTTTGCAGCTAAACAGTATTTTGGGGAACGAAATGCTGTTGCCGCAGAGAAAATTTATTGAAAATCCTCTCCCTATGCTCCAAACAACGATTGCAGTAAAGAAACCTGAACAGCGGGAAATATTGCTTGGGGCACTTACAGAAATTTCAGATGGCGACCCTCTTTTAAAATATTATGTGGATACTACAACGCATGAGATTATACTTTCTTTTTTGGGGAATGTGCAGATGGAAGTCATTTGTGCCATCCTTGAGGAAAAATATCATGTGGAGGCAGAAATAAAAGAGCCTACTGTTATATATATGGAAAGACCGCTTAGAAAAGCAGAATATACCATCCACATAGAAGTCCCGCCAAATCCTTTCTGGGCTTCTGTCGGGTTGTCCATAGAGCCGCTCCCTATTGGAAGCGGAGTGCAGTATGAAAGCAGAGTTTCACTTGGATATTTAAATCAATCGTTCCAAAATGCGGTTATGGAGGGGGTTCTTTATGGCTGCGAGCAGGGGCTGTATGGATGGAAAGTGACAGACTGTAAAATCTGTTTTGAATATGGATTGTATTATAGTCCTGTAAGTACCCCCGCAGACTTTCGGCTGCTTTCCCCTATCGTATTGGAGCAGGCTTTAAAAAAAGCAGGGACAGAACTATTAGAGCCATATCTCCACTTTGAAATTTATGCACCGCAGGAATATCTCTCACGGGCGTATCATGATGCTCCAAGGTATTGTGCAGATATTGTAAGTACTCAGATAAAGAATGACGAGGTCATTCTGAAAGGAGAAATCCCTGCTAGATGTATTCAAGAATACAGGAACGATTTAACTTATTTCACAAATGGGCAGGGAGTCTGCTTGACAGAGTTAAAAGGATACCAGCCAGCTATTGGTAAATTTATTTGCCAACCCCGCCGCCCGAATAGCCGTATAGATAAGGTTCGGCATATGTTCCACAAGTTAGCTTAACAGCTTGCAAAAGTCATATAAAATGAGATTTGAAAGGAGAATGTAACTTCATGTTTGCTAAAAATTCAAAGGCATATTCTGTCTACCTGCTGTTCCGATTTGTCTGTTCCCTGGCGGTTTCTATGTCCACAGTGCTTTCCATCGTGTACCACCTGGAGGTGGTGCAGCTGGATGCTTTCCAGCTTGTCCTGGTAGGGACGGTTCAGGAGACCTCCTGCTTTCTGTTCGAGATGCCCACCGGTGTGGTGGCGGATTTGTATAGCCGTCGGCGCTCGGTGCTGATTGGAATGTTCCTCTACGGCCTGGGCTTTCTGATGGAGGGTGCGCTACCGTGGTTCGCGCCGGTTCTGCTGGCCCAGGTTGTCTGGGGTTGCGGTGATACCTTCATCACCGGCGCTCTGGAGGCGTGGATTGCCTCGGAGGAAGAGGACAAACCCATAGACAAGGTGTTCCTGCGGGGCAGTCAAATGGGGCAAATCGGCGGCGTTCTGGGCGTGGTGCTGGGCACACTGCTGGGAAACATAAACCTGCAAATGCCTCTCATCTTGGGGGGCAGTTTGTGCTTGTTGTTGGGGCTGGTGATGGTTCGCATCATGCCAGAAACCAACTTCTCCCCTGCTATTGAGGAACGGCAGGGCTTGCTTAAAGACTTTGTCTGCCTGTTCAAGCTCAACCTGGGCTTTGTGAAAGGCGCACCTGTGTTGCTGGCGCTCTTAGCAATCACACTATGCGGGGGACTTGCCAGTGAAGGCTTTGACCGGCTCTCCACCGCTCATTTTCTGGATGACACGGTAATACCCGTTATCGGGCCGCTGAACAGCGTCACTTGGTTCGGTGTTATCAGTCTTATCGGCAACGGCTTAGGTATTCTGGCTTCTCAGTTGCTCATCGCCCGCATGGAGAAAAAAGGGACTGTCAGCCGAACCAGTGTGGTCATGTCCACCAGCGCCGGGTATATCCTGTTCCTGGTTCTCTTCGCGGTGGGGCGGAGCTTTTGGTTCATGTTGTTGGTGTTCCTGCTGGCGGGGCTTATGCGCACCATCAAGGAGCCTGTGCTGGCCGCCTGGATGAACGACCAAGTGGATGAGAAAATGCGCGCCACAGTCTTTTCCACCAGCGGACAGCTGGACTCTTTCGGGCAGATCATCGGCGGGCCTATTGTGGGGCTGGTAGCCCAGCAGGTGTCCATACCCTGGGGGCTGGTCTGTACCGCTTTCCTGCTGTTGCCCGCGCTGTTCTTAGTGCCGGTGGCGGGAAAGAAGCGGGATTGATATGGCATAGTTAAGTTTACTGACGAGCGGGAGATTACTTCCGCTCGTCTTCATTTAGTAGCGCAAAATTTGAGGACTCTTTATTTCCTTATTCGGTATAGCGGAGGCGGCTGTCAATTCGACATAATTTTCTTGTGATACTTTACCGTACATGAGCATTTGTTTCGTATTTGAAAGAACAAACTCACCAAATAAAAAAAACGATATTCGGGTGGGTTATTTTGTTATACCCTAAATTACCCTCTGAATTTGTTTTTAAATTTGGAGGGATTTTTTTATGTCCTTTTTTCGGGCAGTTATCTATCTGCTCATACGAAGCAAAATTTATCAATACATAGCATATCAGAGAACGGCAGGAAACCAGTTAAAAAAATTTCTGCCAGTGCAACGGTACTTCTCACCTTGAAAGTAGAAGTACAATCTCCATACAATAGAATTACTATTTCCTATAACCGTAAAGGTCACAGAGCCTTTGCGGTTTTTCTTTTGTCGATTTTTGTTGGAAAGTGCCGTAGGGCTGTTTCTGATATGCGGTGTCGTTCTCCGCCTCTCCATCTGGATTTTTTACATTTCAAAAATTCAGATGGGAGGTATTTATGGTGAAATATGCACCAAGAAAGGTATATATCAGAGAAAGTGGCGGCTATGTGGAATTATCCTACACGGAGTTCTGCCGTTGCAGGGAATCCGACCAGACCTATATGGACAAGCTGTTTATCCCCATTCAAGGCTGTCTGCTTGAAGTCGTGAGGGAGCAATACACAGACTTCTACCGTGACAAGGAACGGTGGCGTTATCTGCAAAAATTAGATACAAAGAATAGACTGCTATCTCTCGACGGATTTACGGACAGCGAGGGGAATCCTCTGGACTTTATCACTGATGAAGCGGTGGACATTGCAGAAACCGTTGTCAATGCGGTCATGGTGGACAGGCTGAAAGCCGCCCTGCCTTTGCTGTCGGATAGTGAACAGGAGCTGATACAGGCAATCTTTTTTGACGGACTTTCCGAGCGTGAAGTCGGGGCGAGGTTGGGCATAACCCAGAGCGTTGTAAACAAACGCAAAGCCAGAATCCTAATAAAACTAAGAAAGATAATAGAAAATTAAAATTTAAGGCGTTCAGCCCCCTTGTTTTTTCCTTTGGGAAGATGAGGGGGCTTTTCTCTGCCCTCTCAATCAATTCTGATTGGAGGAAGTAAGAATGGCATACAACCACGGACGGGAGGACAGGAAATGGCGTATCTGGAAAGAAGCGGAGGAAAAGCTGCTGCGTGAGTGCGGCGTTGATGAAGCGACCATTGAGCAGATACGCATGGCGGACAGGGCAGACTTCAATTCCAACAGGCGGTTTTACCGATGGACGAATGACGTTGCGGAATATCTTGAGGACATGGCAGGCAGGGAGCGGCAGGCGGAAGTGGGTACGGTTGCGGAGTTACTGGAAGAGATTGAGAGCGAAAATCTCTATCAAGTATTAGTCACGGTGGACGGGCGTACCTTGAAAATCGTCCTGCTGAAAATGCAGGGGTATTCCACAAAGGAGATTGCCCCGCTTGTGCATTTGACGACTGGTGCCATCTATGCGAGGTTAGACCATCTGCGGAAGAAGCTGCGGAAAATTTTATAGCTTCTAAAACAGCCTGCCATCCTGCGGGCTACTGGGTGAGGGATGGAAATCCCCTCACTCATTTTTTGCAGGAGGACAACAGGATGGCATACAGGGTTAAGGCATACACGCTTCGGGAGGAATCCACGGAAAGCGGCACAAGGTATTTTATCAGCTTTAAGGACGGGCAGGGCAAATCCCACGAGTTGGAAGTGTCGGAACAGTTCTTTATGGAGTTTCGGCAGATGGAGCGCAGGAACAGGAATCTTTTCTAATGGGACGAGCGGCACAGGGAGTTTAACGAGGTATGGGACGAAACCCTTTACAGACGGGCGTTGCGTGTGCCTAAGAGCCTTGATGAACGCATGGTTGAGGAAGAACGGAATGAAACGCTCTATAAGGCGGTTGGGAGCCTTCCAGAGATACAAAGGCGGCGTTTCCTGCTCTACTACGAGTATGAGTTCAATTTTTACCAAATCGCCGCTATGGAGCATTGCACCGCTTCGGCAATACAGAAATCTGTTGCGATTGCAAAGGAGAAAGTAAAGGCGGAAATTGAAGAAATATCTCCAACCGTGACCGACACCGCCCGAAAAAGAAATCTGTTTTTTATTTGTGTGGGATTGGCGGCATTACATACTCTCACTTTTTTCCGTGGGAGTAAATCTATTTTTAAGGAGGTCAACGCCTATGTGCAACGAAAACAAAGACACCGCCCGAAAGGAGGAAAGCCATGCAGAAGTTACAGACAGTCAACGCCGAAACGCTCCTTTATGAACCGCTTGAGAAACCATCCTTTGTGGTGGACAGCCTTATCCCGACAGGCTTATCGCTGTTCTGCGGCTCACAGAAGATAGGCAAAAGCTGGCTCATGCTGAAGCTATGCTTATGCGTGTCGCAGGGAATCCCTTTATGGGATATGCCGACAATGGAGGGCGATGTGCTTTACCTCTGCCTTGAGGACACGTTCTGCCGCATACAGGACAGGTTATTTCGTTTGACGGACGAAGCAAGCGGGCGGCTCCACTTTGCCGTGGCAAGCTGCAAGCTGTCAGACGGTCTTATCGTGCAGCTTGAAGATTATCTGAAAGATTACCCAGACAGCAGGCTCATTGTCATTGATACCTTGCAGAAAGTCCGTACAGCTTCAAAAGACAATGCCTATGCAAGCGACTATGGGGACATCTCCCTCATCAAAGACTTTGCCGACAGGCACTCTCTGGCGGTCATTGTCGTACACCACATCCGAAAGCAGAATGACAGCGACGTGTTCAACAAGGTGTCTGGGACGACAGGATTAACGGGGAGTGCGGACGCTACCTTTGTTCTGGAAAAGGAGAAACGTGCGTCTGACACCGCCAAGCTGTATGTGACGGGCAGGGACACGCCTTATCAGGAATACACGCTGCGTTTCCGTGATTGCCGTTGGGAGCTTGTGGAGCGGAAAACGCAGGAGCAGCTTGCGAAAGAAACGATACCAGATGTCCTTTTTCGGTTGGTGGATTTTATGAGGGATAAGGAAGAATGGATAGGCACGGCAACGGAACTGTTAGCCGCTATGGGGGAAACGGAAACCATACCCACGGTGATTACGAAATGGCTGAATGAATACCGCACCACATTTTTAAGCGAGAACCGTATCTGCTACCAGTACAGCCGCAGGAAAGACGGCAGGCGGATTGCCCTTGCAAGGAGGGCGGGTGACAGCGGTGATGGTGGTGACAGCGATATTAGGATACCCCCCTGTTACTGTCATTGACGCTTAAAGCCATGTAAAGCTGGCGGCTCTGCCCTGCGGGTGACAGCAGTGACGGTGGTGACAGTGATTTTAGGATACCCTGCCGCTGTCATCCCTACGGGAGAACACCCCGTAAACGCAAAATGCAGGCGTGAGATTTACTCGCCCTTTTCGGTCGTGTAAAACCACCCCTGCGGTCAGAAAAATCATTCCGATTTTTCCGACTGCGTTTACAGGGTGTAACACACTACACTTTGCCCTGCAAAGTCGTGTGCCAGACGTTCCCTCTGGACTCCCTTAAGGCAGGGCTGTGCCCTGCTATCCTACGCCTTACGGCTTCGGATAAAAGAATGGCGGCATGACGGTGACGGCTCTTGCGAGGGGGGTATCCCAAAAACACCGTCATCATCGACATGACCGTCATGCAGGGGGTGAGGGTGACAGTTGCGGCAGTCGGCAGGGGGTATCCCAAAACTGCTGTCACCACCGTCACCGCTGTCACCCCAAAGGACGGTCACCCGCCGAAAGAAAGGAGGAATCCGCCTATGCCTTATGCAATCCTGCGTTTCCAGAAACGAAAAGCGGGCGGCGTTGCGGCTTGTGAACGCCACAACGAGCGGAAGAAAGAAGCCTACAAAAGCAACCCAGATATAGATATGGAACGCTCTAAAAACAATTACCATCTCATAGCACCACCAAAGTACACCTACAAGAAAGAGATTAACCGCATGGTAGCCGAAGCGGGGTGCAGGACAAGGAAAGACAGCGTGATGATGGTGGAAACGCTCATCACAGCTTCACCAGAATTTATGAACCAGTTACCGCCCGAAGAACAAAAAGCGTATTTCCAGACGGCTCTTGACTTCATTTCGGAGCGTGTTGGAAAGCAGAATATCCTCTCCGCTGTCGTCCATATGGACGAGAGAACGCCCCATATGCACCTCTGCTTTGTGCCGATTACGCCAGACAATAAGCTGTCAGCGAAAGCTATCTTAGGCAACCAGAAATCATTATCCGAGTGGCAGACCGCCTACCATGAGCGGATGTCCTCACGGTGGAATCAGCTTGAACGGGGGCAGTCCTCAATGGAAACCAAGCGGAAACACGTCCCCACATGGCTCTATAAATTAGGCGGCAGGCTTGATAAACAGTATGAAGAAATCGTGTCTGCCCTATCCGACATCAACGCCTTTAACGCAGGGAAGAAAAGGGATAAAGCGTTAGATTTACTCTCTGCATGGCTGCCAGACGTGGAGAAATTCTCTAAGGAAATCGGGAAACAGCAGGCGTATATCGACAGTTTGAAAGAGAGAATTGGGCAGGAATCAGACTATGCGGGGCGTATGCGTGATGAAAAGTACGAGCAGGAACTAAAGGTGCAGAAAGCGAATCAGAAGATATTTGAATTGCAGAGAACCAACGAGCAGATGGGGCGGCTGCTGTCAAAAATACCGCCCGAAGTGTTGGAAGAATTGCAGAAAAATCATAGAAGCAGAGCGAAAGAAAGGTAGATATGTGAATGAAGAAACAGGATTTTAAGGTGTTAAAGACCAAAGACTTGTACCCGTTCCCCGACAATCCGTTTCATGTGGCAGAAGATGAAACACTGTCAGAGTTAGCGGAAAGCATCAAGGAATTTGGCATTGTCACGCCGATAATCACACGCCCGAAAGAGGACGGGGACGGTTATGAAGTGATTGCAGGACAGCGGCGTGTCCGTGCTTCTGAACTTGCAGGGATAAATACCGTGCCTGCGTTTGTCCTGCCCTTAGACCGTGACCGAGCCATCATCACCCTTGTAGACAGCAATTTGCAGCGTGAGAATATCCTGCCATCGGAGCGGGCGTTTGCTTACAAGATGAAATCCGAAGCCATGAAGCGGCAGGGTTTCCGCACAGACTTAACCTCGTCACAAGTTGTGACGAAGTTGCGGACGGACGACAAGGTGGCACAGGGCTTCGGCGTGGGCAGGATGACCGTGCAGCGTTTTATCCGCCTGACGGAACTGATACCGCCGATTTTGCAGATGGTGGACGAGGGGAAAATCGCCCTCACGCCTGCGGTGGAACTGTCCTTCTTGAAGAAAGACGAGCAGGAAAACCTCTTTGCCACGATGGAGAGCGAAGAAGCAACGCCCTCACTCTCACAGGAACAGCGGATGAAACAGTTAAGCCAGAGCGGGCGGCTTGACATGGATACGATATTTGCGATTATGACGGAGGAAAAGGGCAACCAGAAAGAAACCTTGAAAATCAACACAAGCAAGCTGAAAAAATACTTTCCGAAGAACACAACGCCGAAGCAGATGGAGGAAACCATCATCAAACTTTTGGAGCGTGAGTTGCAGAGGAAACGCAACCGTGACAGCCGCTAATCTTCTTTTTTCGGGAAGTAAATACAGAGAGTTGAGGTATGGAGAATGAGAGAAATCCAGTATGAAATCGTAAAGGAAATCGCAGTATTGTCTACGGGCGACAGTGGCTACACAAAGGAAATCAATCTCATTTCATGGAATGGGAAAGAGCCGAAGTATGACATCCGCAGCTTTTCCCCGAACCGTGAAAAGTGCGGCAAGGGAATCACGCTGAACGCTGATGAAGCGGCGGCACTCCTTAAAGCATTACAGAAAGAATTAAACAGCGAGGATTAATGGTATCTGATTGGCAGGGCGGGGACATTTCCAAACTCTTCCCTGCCCTGTCTGGAAAGGAAGATTTAAGTATGGGCGAGGATAAGAAAGCAGATAAAAAGAGAAAGCGTATCGTGCCAAAAGCACCAGTGCAGATGATAATCAGCCGTGAATATGTCGGCACACAGACCGTTACAGAAGCGTTTGTCCCGATTATCTCCGAGGATATTCGGAAGAAGATTGCCGAGGGCGACACCTTCGACAATGAGGGGCTGTCCGCTTAGAATGTACGCAATGGGACATGAAAACAGATAGGACAGATACGGAGGTTTTACAGTATGGCAGGAATCAAAGAAGAAAAGAAAATCTATTTAGTCGGCATTTATTGCCGCTTATCTAAAGACGATGGTACGGATAACGAGAGTGCGAGCATTGCGACACAGAAATCCATCCTCACGGATTATGTGAAAAAGCAGGGATGGCACATAGCAAAAACGTATGTGGACGATGGTTATTCTGGTACAAATTTCCAAAGACCAAGTTTCCAGAATATGATAAAAGACATTGAAAGCGGTCTGATAAACTGCGTGATTACGAAAGATTTATCCCGTCTGGGGAGAAACTATCTTGATTGTGGGTTATATCTGGAAGTTTTCTTCCCAGAGCATAACGTGAGGTATATAGCGGTCAATGACGGCGTAGATACCTTGAATAAATCTGCTATGGACATCACGCCTTTCCGCAACATTTTAAACGAAATGTATGCCGCTGACATATCTGTTAAGATAAAATCGGCATATCGGGCGAGGTTTCAACAGGGGAAATTCATGGGAACTACCGCCCCTTATGGCTATATCAAAGACCCTGCCGACCACAACCATCTGCTGATAGATGATAAAGTGGCACATGTTGTAAAAGAGATATTCGACCTTGCATTAAAAGGGAATGGAGTTGCCAAAATTTGCAGACATCTTAATAAACAGCATATCCTACGCCCTGCCGCTTATGCGGCGGAGCGTGGCGAAACAGGCTTTGAACGTCATTTTGAGGGGAACGAGGACAAACGCTATATTTGGAGTGGGAACAGCGTGAGGAGCATTTTAAGAAGCCCGATATATGCGGGAAATCTTGTAGGCTACAAACGGATTGCCGCCAATATGAAAAGCAAGAAACGCCCCTCTAAGCTGCCCGAAGAATGGGAAGTGATACCCAATACCCATGAGGGAATAGTCACGCAGGAGGAATTTGATATTGTCCAACAGCTTATTACAAGTCGTAGGCTTCCACAGAACAAGGGAGGATTTGTAAATATTTTTGCAGGCGTTATCAAGTGTGTGGACTGCGGATGTGCTCTGCGGGCAATGAACGTACACAGGAGGAAACGCCCAGAGATTATCGACTGTGTACAGTATTCATGTAATAATTATGCAAGAAACGGAAGAAGCGAGTGTAGTGCCCACAATATAGAAGCAAGGGATTTATTCAATGCCGTTCTTGCCGACATCAACTGTTTTGCGGATATGGCAGTGAATGATGAAAAGGCGGTCAGGGCCATAGAAAAGCGGCTCACGGAAACAGACCAGAGCAGGGCGAAAGCATTAGAGAAAGAACGTAAGAAGCTGAACAAACGCCTTGCGGAACTGGACAGGCTGTTTTCCTCTCTCTACGAGGATAAGGTCATGGAGCGTATTACCGAGCGGAATTTTGAGATGATGTCGGGGAAATACCAGAAAGAGCAGCTTGAAATTGAAGCAAGGCTGAAAGAGGTGACGGAAACTCTTAATGAAAGCTACGAGAAATCACGGGGAATCCGTGACTTCCTCGCCCTTATCCGAAATTATCAAGGCTTAAAAGAACTGGATGCAACAGTTATAAACGCACTCATAGACAAGATACTTGTTTCGGAGCGTGAGAAGATGGCAGACGGAACAGTGAAGCAGGAAATCAAGATTTACTATAAATTCATCGGCTTTGTCGATGAATTACATATCATACCTACAAAACGGTGGGCAGCAATGCCCGCTAAAAATTGTACGGTGTGCGGCGTTGAATATGTCCCGGGCTCTGGTGCATCAAGGTATTGTCCTGCTTGTGCCAAGAAGATACGGAGGGAGAAATCAAACGAGAGCAAACGCAGGAGCAGAGAACAGAAAAGGATAGCATGTATGAACTGTCCGCAAAAAATGACCGACTGATATGGAATGGTGGCAGGGATAGAGAAGAGGAACTTCTTGCTAACTGCTATTTTAATTCTATGAATCTGGCAATGGATAATGGAATTAGGTCTATTGCATTTCCTTCTATATCAACGGGAGTATATAGTTTTCCGGTTGAGTTGGCAGCAAAGATTGCAGTACATACAGTAAATAGGTTTTTGCAGGATAAACCGGATTGGTTTGATCTGGTGGAGTGGGTGCTATTTGATACTCATACTGAATCGGTGTATGAATCTGAGGTTGATAAAATATATTAAAGATTAATCGGTTTAAGATTGGTTAGATCTCTTTGTTTAAACTGATTATTAAACCAATTAGTACTCCAAACTGCTATATAATAGGGGTTATGATTGGTTAAATAGGGTCAAATTCAACCAATTTGAAAAAAATGTCCTATTTCGTCCATAAATAGTATGTATATGGTATACTAGCTAATAGTAATGCGGTTTCAACCGACATTACATATTATTATGAGAAATTAATGCAAAGGAGTTACAATCAAATGGATAACAATGAAGTAGTAACAGAAGAAGTGGCAGCAGTTGTTGAAAATAATACAGGGATTGAGATTGAGCCATTATTTGAGGAATATGTTGATTTTGACACATTTTCAAAGTCAGACTTCCGTGTTGTAAAGGTAAAAAATTGTGAGGCAGTACCTAAGAGTAAGAAACTTCTTAGATTTACACTTGATGATGGTACAGAGAATGAAAGAACTATTCTTTCAGGAGTACATGCATTTTACGAGCCGGAGGAACTTGTAGGTAAAACTTTACTTGCAATCGTAAATCTTCCACCACGTTCTATGATGGGAATAGATTCATGTGGTATGCTTCTTTCTGCAATTCACAATGTAAATGGAGAAGAAAAACTGAATCTGGTAATGTTAGATGACGCAATCCCAGCAGGTGCAAAATTGTATTAGGATTTGCACAGTTTTACATATAACTTAGTGGATAATTATATGTGATTTTTAAATTTATGTTGAAAGTAGATAGTAAAAGAGCTGGGTATCATGTGCCCAGCTCAATCGCTGCTACATGGAAGCCAATAAACCATGCAACAGCGGTTCTTTTATTCGCCAGTATATGCAATTTCTATCTCATAGCCGCCGTTCTCATAGTAGGCGTGGGAAAAATAGTATCTTATTGTTATTTCTGAAATATAAAATTTGAATCATAAAACTTCTTTCCCTCTCAAATCCATTTTTACCAAACCAACTACTAACAATCCAATAAAAATTGCCGTGTCCACAAATAGCAGTACAACAACACTTTTTACCACTCCGAAAGTAAAAAGTATGGAGAAGATTTCCACTGACAACACAATAAAACACATATAATTTGTCAAATACTCTGTTATAATTTCTCCATAATAATTGTTCATCTGTAATTTCGCATAGATAAAAGGTTTTAATAAATAACGGATTATGATACATATAACAGGACAAATAAAAATCCAGTTTTTATTAACTAGGGATGTTGCCACTCCTTTACTCCATTGTACTGGAATTTCTGTCGGCAACTTAGAATAAGACAAAGCCCCAATAATCAAGCATAGTGCGGTAATCATAGTCCAGGTAAGCATACTTCCCCATATATACAAAAAGCTGACGGAATCCAGTTTGAAAACAGTTCGATTATCTTTCCAATAGTCATGCAAATCTGTTACATACTGTTCTACCTGTAATTTTTCATAACTAATACTTTCTTCATCCAGCATTTTTTCGCACATGAGTTTCGCCTTATTCAAATCAGTAATCTGATTTTTTAATACTTCCTTTTGCTTCTCAAGCATTTCCTGCAATGTTACTTTTTCGGATATAATACTTCGTATATCTTCAATAGAAATTCCCAATGTACGTAGATATGCAATCTTCTTTATATTTTCCACATCATTTTCAGAATAATCTCTATAACCATTACTTTCATTTCTCGAAGGCTCAATAAGTTTTTCCTTTTCATAAAAACGGATATTAGAACGGGATAAACCTGTTCGCTCTTCTACGTCTTTTATAGTCATATTATGCCCTCCTTTCGAGCAACTCTATTTTACTTAATAATAAGCTATAAACAAGGTTTACAGTCAAGCATTTATCAAAAAACTATAGTTGTTGATAAGGACATGAAAAGCTGTCCAAAATAGAAGGTGAGCCGGATTGCTGCTCCGACTCAATCTTCCACATGGAATACATCTTCCACCAGCATATTAAAGTACTTTGATATCCGTAGCATAAATTCGGCAGATGGGGTACTGTCCCCACGTTCTATCCTGCCGACAGTTTTTGTGCTGTATCCGATAGCAGCGGCAAGGTCATCCTGGTAAATGCCACGCTGCTCCCGGATTTCTCTGATATTATTGGTAACCGCCATAAGAATCCCTTCTTTCAGTTCTATAGATATTTTCTTATTATCAATTATGCAAAATAATGTGTCCGATAAAAATGACTTGCAATTTTATCGGCAATGTCCTGTAATAGCACAAGCATCAGATTTTCCAAGAACTTTTCCAAATATGTCTAAGCGGTCATTTTCACTAACCTTGATAGGTGCATACTTTTCATTGAGTGAGATAAGGAAAATTCCTTCTGTATCGTTTTGCAATTTTTTAATATAGGCTTCTCCGTTTAGAGCGAAGATGCCGATTTCTCCATTAGCAACAGATTCCTGCTGTAATACCCATGCAATCTGACCATCGTGGAATTCAGGTTCCATACTGTCACCACTAATACGGACACCGAAAGTAGTATCTTCCGGTAAGATAGATTCATCTATACATACAGTCTCTTTCGGTCCGTCTACAAGGAAGTTACCGGTTCCGGCTGATACAGCATTTTCAAATATATCAATGCTGCGGAATGGGATAATCTTAGCCATTTTCTTCTCATACATTCCGGATGCATGGAGCAGATTGATGTAGTCCATAGCTTTTTCTCTGCCTTCATCAGTCAATGATGAGAAAGGATCAGCAGGATTTACTCCAAAATATGCTTCATACATGTTAGTAATACCAAGGATTCTACACACTTTGTAAAATATGGTAACGCTTGGTTCAGCAAGATTTCTCTCCCAGTTGGATATGGCTTTATAGGAAATGGTAATGCCTTCCTTTGCCAGTTCATCAGCGAGATCCTGCTGGAGCAAGCCTTTCTTTTTTCTATATGATGAAATGATTTCTCCGATTGAGTACATACATACGCCTCTTTTCTTTCATTTTGTTGATTTCTAATGTCTCTTTTCACTCCATAGTATATAGCAACAGTACCAATTATTCAAGCTAAAAATCCAATATAATGAGAAAAAAGGACACATGTGTCCGTTGACAGTCGATTATTCTTGGGGTTATACTATGCCCTGTAAGAAACATTACTCATATTCTTGGACAGACAGATATGGATGTCAGAACAGAACACTGGAGGTGGAACAGATGGGAGACAGGGTAATACTTCATTCAGATATTAACTGTTGCTATGCTTCGATTGAACATCTGCATCATCCGGAGCTTGCAGGAAAGCCATTGGCAGTAGGCGGAGACCCGGAGGCAAGACATGGGATTGTCTTAACAGCTGACTATATTGCCAAGAAGTACGGTGTGAAAACAGGAATGGCACTCTGGCAGGCAAAGCAGGTCTGTCCGGACATAACATTTGTATCACCAAGAATGGACTTATATCTTCGGTTCTCAAGGATGGCTCATGAGATATATGCAGAATATACGGACAGACAGGAGCCATATGGGATTGATGAGTGCTGGCTTGATGTGACAGGAAGCAGTTCCCTTAAAGGGGATGGATTGCTTATCGCACAGGAAATCAGCAGGAGAATGAAGTCAGAGCTTGGCATCACAGTGAGTGTTGGTGTTTCTTTCAATAAGATATTTGCAAAGCTGGGTTCTGACTACAAGAAGCCGGATGCTATCACTACTATGTATAAGAGTGAGTTTAAGCAGAAGGCTTGGTCGCTTCCGGTGGCAGATCTTCTATACGTTGGCAAAAGTACGAACAGAAAGCTTGCATTATTTGGTATTAAAACCATAGGTGATCTTGCAAGAACAGATGAAGATGTGCTTAACAGTCACCTTGGAAAGATTGGCAGTATCTTATGGTCGTTTGCTAATGGCTATGATGATTCACCTGTCAAGCTGGAGAACGCCCACGCTCCAATCAAATCGGTGGGAAACAGCACAACGACACCAAAGGATTTAGTATGCGATGAGGATGTAAAGATTGTTCTTTATATTCTGGCTGAGAGTGTTGCAGCAAGACTTCGTGAGAATGGATTCCGGTGCAGAGTGGTTGAGATAAGTGTCAGGGATAATGAATTATTCTCTTTTACCCGTCAGAAAAAGATTGACCATGCGACAAACATTACCGGAGAAATAGCTGCATACGCATATCAGATATTTAAGGAAAACTATAACTGGAGCAAACCAATCCGTAGTGTTGGTGTCAGAGGTGCAGATCTGGTAACAGATAATTATTGGGAGCAGATAGATTTGTTCTCAAGTGTGGAGAAGCGTGAAAAGCAGATGAAGATGGATTCAGCGGTGGATGAGATACGCAGAAGATTTGGATTTTACAGTATCCAGAGGGGACTCATGTACCGGGACAGGATTCTGGCGGCAGTCAATGCAAAAGAAGAACACACAGTACATCCACATGGGTACTTTTCAAGTTAGCAACGAGAAGTGCCAATAGAGTAAAAAAGAGGGAGGCGGAACATGGGCGAAACAGCAAGAATTGATCTGGTAGACAGGGCACCATTGACAGAGAAGCAGCAGAATGTGTATGAAAGCATTATGCAATATCAGCGTGTGAATGGCTATGCTCCTACTATCAGGGAGATATGCAAGATGGTAGGGGTGGCATCGACTTCAAGTGTTTATGCACATCTGAAAATATTAGAAGAAAAAGGCTATATAGCAAGGAAGATGGATGCTTCCAGAGCAATAGCAATCTTGTAAGGAAGGTGATTACATTGAGCAATAAGGTATATGTTGATGTACTTGCAGAGTTTTCAAGGGACGGACTGCTCATTCCAAAAGAGATAACATGGGAAGATGGCAGAAAGTATGAGATTACACGAGTAAAAGACAAGCGCAGAGCAGCCAGTACAAGGGCTGGTGGAGTTGGAGAGCGTTATACCTGTGTGGTAGATGGAAAGGAAATATTCCTTTTCTATGAAGATAACAATATGTGGTTTATGGAAAGAGCCGGAGCCTGATGTGATTGTGTGCTGACAGCACAATTCATATCAGTTGGCTTTAGATCAGCAAAGCCGGGGAATGTGCAGACATTCATCGGAACTCCCGGCAAAAGGCTTGCAAAGGTGATTTCCCTTTCCTTTACGAGTACAAAGTTGTAGATAGTGATGATTTTGTATGAATAAGGAGCGAACTGAATTGAACAAAGAAAATGTTATAGAAATTAGATGTAAAAAATGCAACAAGTTAATGATGGAATACTTTGTATGCGGTGATGATTCCGCTGTAGCACTTCAGAATATTGGAATTAAGTGTGACAGATGCAAGCGAGTGATGATACTCAAGAAGTATTCCGAGGGAATGATGAAGGAACATTCTGAGAATGGGACTTTCAGAATATAACGATTGAAAATTAAATTACAGCCCACCTGATAAGGGCACATCGAAAGATGGAAGCACCAGAGACGCAGGGGAAACGAACAGTATTTATGATACTGGTTTCCTCGTGCGTCTTTTTTGTGTGCTGTTAAGGTAATCCGACTTGTTCGTTTCCAAGGGCGGCAAGGAGGATTTATGAGCAGTAAAGCACAGACAAGAGAAAAGGATTATGAGAGAGGAATACGAATTGCTGACAGAAGAAAGGAGATAGGATTATCACAGGATGAGTTAGCTCATAGAGTAGGTATAGGCAGACAAGCATTATCTGCGATTGAAAATGGTGGAGATTTTAAGACACAAACATTAGATAATCTAGCAATCGTACTTGGTGTATCTGTTGATTTCATAATGTATGGAAAGAATGAAGAAAAGTCGGAACTATTATCTGAGGCAATGGATGTTCTTTCAGATATGGATGAATTGCAGATAAGACAGTGTCTTGCAATGATGAAAGCAATGAAAAGCGTGTCAGTTGAAAAGTGATTGTCGTGTTTACACGACATAATTGTCGCCTGTACACGGTCGGCAATTAAGGTGTGGCAGATTACAATATACTTGTGCTTGAGATACAGCACACCACGAGAGTGGAGGCGCCAAAACTCTCCAATACGAAATCGTAAAGGAGACAACAAAATGAATAAAAGAGATTTTAACGTAGTAGGAAACGAAGGTACTGATAATCAGGAGCTTGCAAAGGGAATTGCATTTATAAAGTCCCGCAGAGCAGAACTTAATGTAATCCAGATGGTTGAGAATATGCGTGATCAGGCAATACCTAATGGAGTAATAATCAATGATGTATATTGTGATCGCTCAATGACAAGGGACTATGACAGAGAAGCACTGAATGCTTTCTTTGCAACACTTAAAGAGAATGATTTTGAGATAGTAGTGGTCAGAAGCCTTAATGAGATTACAGACGATATCTATGACCTGGAAGAATTTGTGAAGGCCATCACAGATATGGGCATATGGATCTATTCTCTTGAAGTCGGTCCGGTGCCAATAACTGTATCTCATGCAGAGGACTTTGGATGCTAAAGGAGTCCTTTGATAGATCGACAACAGAAAATCATTCCGGTCGGGACAAACAAGTCCCGGCTGTGAAGGATTGCAGATTTACGCAGACTACATTCGGAACAGTAGTACATGATTCGAGAGGGAAGTGGCTTGGTCAGTATGAAACAGAAGATGCAGCTGTAGAGATGTTAAGAGAAATGGCAAAGGACAATGGAGGATATAGCGATGAAATATGATGGTTATCAAGTTGGAATCGTGATTAAATCGTTACGAATCCAAAGAAAACTTACAAAAGAAGGTCTTGCAGCGGAGCTTGGCATTAGTGAGTCAACTATCAAAAAGTATGAGAATGGAGAACGTGCATTAAGTATCACAAATCTATTTAAGATAATTGATTATTTCAAGGTAGATGCCAATACAATCCTGAATGTGGCAGAGAGTAAGAAAGAAACTTCAATAGACTCCAGGCTGGAATTAATGAATTGCAGCAAGAAGGCATATTTTCAAAAGATATTTAACGAAATGCTAGATAACGCAGAGATGCTTGTTTCATAGGAGGTTTGGCTATGAGAAGAAAGAAAAAGACGATTGAATGTATAGAGTATCTGTCAGTAAGTGCACCATTGGATAAAGTGGATCGCTTAGAGGACAAGCAGAGTAAATATATTCATGAGTATGTAAAAAATAAAGAATACATGATTGTTGGCACTGAACGCCGACATGGATTTTCACAGAATGATGTGGACAGACAGTGGCATCAGATTGTGGATAAGATTAGAAAAAAGCAGGTAGATGGTGTAATAGTCGCAAACATGAGTGTTATTACAGACAACCTTATTGATGCATTTATAAAAATAGCACAGGTTCAGGATGCAGGAGGAATTATTGTTACAGTAGATGATGGCAGACTGGCTATGCAGTTAAGGGGGTTTTAGGTTATGAATAAGAATAAAAAACGATATGACAAATATAAAAAATTTGACGTTGTATATGCAGACTTTGGTCGTAACCCACATGGAGTACAGGGCGGAATCAGACCTGGAATTGTGGTATCGTGTGATGCAAGTAATCATGGTGGTGCACCTCAGATTTCAGTTGTTCCATTATCATCAAAATTGAAAGATAATCCTGTGCATGTGATAGTTGAGCCTTCAGAAATAAGAGGGTATGCATTGAGCAATAGATCTGATTTTATGCCGGAGGATATTCAGACCTTGAATAAGGGCTGTGTTCGTTTTAAGTCGGGATATATTCCGGGAGAATCAGAGATTAGGGAAGCAATGGATAGAGCAATGATTATGCAGTTTAATCTGTTACCAGTAGCACGTAAGATGGTATTAGAGGAATTGGAGATGAAACAAAATGGATAGCAGAACAAGGAAAACAAATAATAAGAGATTTGTCAGATATCCAGAGGGTGCAGAGATGTACTCAATGAGTTTATCAAAGTTCCAGCAGTTAGCTAAGGATGCGAAAGCATGTTATAAGATGAATAGACTGGTGCTTGTGAACCTTGATATTCTTGATGAATATCTGGAGACATTTCATATAGAAGACGAGGAATTCTACAAATAAATTGAAAAGAATATGAAAGAGTTTGCATTAATATACTTGACTTTGCGTCCGACATAAAGTATACTATGTTCAGATGGAGGTGATATATTGGCAAAGATGGGACGACCAAAGGCTGAAAATCCTGCTGATAAGAGGATTACAATCAGACTGAATGGTGAAGAACATGAATTGCTGCTTGAATACACCAAAAATCATAACATGACTATGACGCAAGTAGTTAAAATGGCAGTGTTAGAGAAACTAATGGCTGACCAGAAGTAATGCAGGCTCTTTTCTTTTTGAGAAAGGAGAAAAGATGGCTTGTAGAAAAGATGGTAAAGGAAGAGTATTACGAAAAGGAGAGCATTATCGTAAAACTGATGGTAGGTATTCATATATTTATACTGATCCATTGGGAAAACAAAGGACGATATATGCGAAATCTCTTGTAACACTTAGGCAGAAAGAAGACGAACTTGTTCGTGACCAGATGGACGGGTTAAATGTATATGTTGCTGGAAGTGCAGATGTAAATTTTTTGTTTGATAGATATATTTCTACCAAGACGGAGTTGCGAAGCACTACAAAAGCAAATTACTTATATACATGGGATCATTTTATCAGGGATACGTTCGGAAAGAAAAAGATTAAGGATGTGAAGTATTCTGATGTCTTATTTTTCTATACGGATTTGATTACGAACAAGGGATTGCAGGTAAATACTTTGGAGAGTATCAATACTGTATTGCGACCTACATTTGAGCTGGCAGTACGAGATGATATTATAAGAAGAAATCCTGTAAATGGAGCTTATGCCGAGGTGAAAAAAAGAAACGGTGGTGCTAGAAAGAGTCGAAGAGCACTGACAGTAGAGCAACAGAGAGAATTTATTGATTATGTTGCAAAGAATCCGTTTTTCTTCCATTGGTATCCGTTTTTTGTATTTCTGCTTGGAACTGGATGCAGAATCGGTGAGGCAATAGGCATCAGATGGGACGATGTTGATATGAAGAAACGAACAATCAATATTAACCATAGTCTTACTTATTACACAAGATCTGACAATTCATTTAAGTGTGAGTTTCGGGTTTCAGAACCTAAAACAGAAGCAGGAATAAGGACAATTCCAATGATGGGACCGGTGTATGAAGTGCTCAAGTCTGAATATCAGCGTCAGCAGGAAGAAGGTTTTTGTGTTGCAGAGGTTGATGGAATGACAAACTTTATATTTACTAATCGGTTTGGAAATCCACATAATCCGCAGGCAGTAAATCGTGCAATCAAGAGAATCGTTGATACTCACAATGCCGAAGAAGAGGTAGAGGCAAAGAAAAAGAAGAGAGAACCTATAATGTTGCCCAGGTTTTCATGTCACATTTTTAGACACACATTTGCTTCGAGGTTTTGTGAGAACGAAACCAATGTAAAAGTTATTCAAGAAGTAATGGGACATGCTGATGTCAGCACAACCATGAACATTTATGCGGAGGCAAATCCAGAGGTTACTAGAGAGGCTTTGGAGAAACTTGCCAAGAACATGGATGTATTTTAGAAACAACGATATAATATAGAAAAGAGTCCTCTGATTTGAGGACTAGGCAATTGACCAAAAAAATTTAATATGACTAATATATGACCAAAAAAGACTGCAAATTTGGTTATTTTAGTACAGCTTGCTAAAGAAAATATTGTAATGATTTAAAGAAATGTAAATCATCTTACAGCTCTTTACAGCAGGAGCGAAAAAGCTCCCGACGATGAAGTCTGTAGGTGCATCAAAATCTGCTAACAAGCCGGTTGCTGAACCTAAGGAAGAAAAGATTGACTTCTCTAAGGTAGAGGTTGAACCACTATTTAAGGATTTTGTTGATTTTGATACATTCAGTAAGTCTGACTTTAGAGCAGTAAAGGTTAAGGAATGTACAGCAGTTCCTAAGTCAAAGAAACTTCTACAGTTTACTCTTGATGACGGTACAGGTACTGACAGAACCATTTTAAGCGGTATTCATAGCTTTTATGAGCCGGAAGAACTGGTTGGAAAGACTCTTATTGCTATCACAAATCTTCCACCGAGAGCTATGATGGGCATTGACTCTTGTGGTATGCTTCTCAGTGCTATCCACAAAGAAGAAGGCGAAGAAAAGCTTCATCTTCTGATGGTAGATGACCACATTCCGGCAGGTGCAAAGCTCTATTAAGATGATGTAAAGATGTACCGTTTTACCAAATAGACGGGACGTACTTCATTTGATAAAAAATGAAAAAACAGCGATTTACATCAAACTTATTACATCATTTGATGCAGAAATCGGTGCAAACAAGAAAAAATCGCATAATTAGTGCAATGAGTGGGCAATTCCAATCGGAGTTGCCCATTTTCAAAACAAACAGAAATACAAATCGGAATTTGATGAGGAAAATTATTTATATAATCTACCGTCTATGGTCTGAAAACGACCACCTATCGAGAATCGGTGGAAATCAATTCTCGATTTTCTTATACTGTAACCGTAACAAAGAGGAGGTGAGCAAATGCAAATTGAAATCAAGTTAGATGAGAACTGCAAGGAACCCAAAATCATCGTTGTGACAAACAAAATGACCGACGAAATCAATGAAATCATGAAAAGGCTTTCAGACGAGCAGCCGAAAATGATTGCCGGATTCAAAGATGATATTGTCGAAGTGTTGGAGCCGTTTGATATTTACCGCATTTTTGCTGCATCGGGCAAAGTGTTTGCCGAAACAAATCACGGTGAGTACACGCTCCGTCTGCGGCTTTACGGAATGGAGCAGCGGCTGGACAGCAACTTTTTTGTCCGAATATCAAACTCGGATATTATCAATCTGAGAAAAGTCAAGGGTTTTGATTTAAGCTTTGCAGGAACAATTTGTGTCACGCTTTCAAATGGGACGGTTACTTATGTTTCAAGGCGTTTTGTCGCCAAGATCAAACAATTATTAGGAATATGAGGTGGTAAAAATGAAAAAAAAGATGATTCAGCGTGGACTTCTCGGATTCCCTCTCGGCATTGCTATCGGTTTTGTAATAACTGTGATTATATCAATGTGCATAGGAGATGGTTCGTTCTATCCTGTCAACCCTGAGCTGATTGATACAATGAAAAATGAATTAAACGCAGTTATTCTTCAAACAATTCTCTGCGGAATTTTTGGTACAGGCTTTGCAATGGCTTCCGTTATTTGGGAAATTGATTCGTGGAGCCTTGCAAAGCAAAGCGGAATTTACTTTTCCATTGCCTGTGTTACGATGTTTCCGATTGCCTATATTACGAATTGGATGAAGCATAATGCCATTGGTATTCTTTCATATGTAGGAATATTCGTTGCAATTTTCGTCATCACTTGGCTCGTTCAATATTTTGTATGGAAACGCAAAGTGAAAAGAATGAATGACGGAGTTCGGAAGAGTAATAACGCAAAATGAGCATAACCTTCACAACGGCAACTTCAGGCTTATCGGATATGAAAATCTTTGTGTTCAACCGCTTTTGCAACACTTTTTTCAAAAACGTGTTTTCGGGCAGATGAAATAGTCCCCCTTGGCTTGCAACTAAACCTAAAAATCGCATAATTTTTAAGGCTTTTGCCCTGTTTTGGGCAGAAGCCTTTTTGCATATTTAATAAGATTTTCTTCTTCGTGTAATATTAAATGTGTCGGCTGTAAAATTAACAAAAATTTAATTGGATTTTCGTTGAAACATATAACACCTTACAATATAATAAAAGCAAATATATAGCTTATAAAGGAGGTTTCTTAATGACGAAAAAAATAACCGCAATATTCTTGGCATTGTGCATGGCAATTTCCGTTTTGCCGATGACCATTCAGGCGGCATCAAAGCCCGATATTAAAGTTGGCGACTATGTTAAAATGGGCACGTATAACAATGCCTCAATTCTTTGGCGATGTGTAAGCATTGACAATAACGGACCGCTTATGCTTGCAGACAAAATTGTTGACACCCTTGCATATGATGCCAAAACAAATGACAACAGCAATTCAAAATCACACAGCAGAAGCTATAAGCGTGATGATTACGGTTCTAACTATTGGAAAGACAGCAATATGCGTTCTTGGTTAAATTCGACCGCAGCTGAAGGCAAAGTCGATTGGCTTTGCGGCAACCCTCCGAAAGACGGATATGTAAGCGGTGTGGGAGCGTACAACGAAAAAGCGGGTTTTCTCAACGCTTTTTCAAAATCTGAAATTGCGGCAATGAAAACCGTTACCCAGCGTTCTCTCGTTTCTCATCCCGAATACAACAAGGGCATAGTTGATGGAGACGCAAATTCGGATTTGTTATACTACACCGATATTTCGGAAGCGGTGGCAAACTACGACAGTTCATATTTTGAAACTACAACCGAAAAGGTTTTTCTTCTTGATGTAAAGCAGGCTAATGCCGTGTGGAAAAATCTCAAAGGTTATTATGTTGCGTATAATAATGACGGTATGGCTTGGCCTTATTGGCTTCGCACTCCTGTTACCGATTGCAATCACGATATGCGTTATATCAGTTCATCGGGTCAGGTCGGTCGTTATGCTCCGTGGTATTCCGATTTGGGCGTAAGACCTGCATTTTATCTCGATTCCGAATATTTTGTTACAACTTCCGGCAGCGGCTCACAAAGCAGTCCTTATATCGGCTCTGCTCCAAATAAGCAAGAGGATGATTATACAATTTCGGAACCTGCCGAGGACGCAAATCCCGATTGGAATGTCAGCACCGAGCAAAGCATTCAGCTCACCCTCGGCCCGTGGTATTCAAATGACGGAAAATATTCTAATCCTACCATCCCTGTTTATACCATCCAAAAAACACGCAGCGACACGGAAAATATGGTTGTTGTCGTTTGCGGCGAGGGATACACAAAAAGTCAGCAGGGCAAATTCATCAATGATGTCAAACGACTTTGGCAGGACGCTATGAAATATGAACCGTATCGCAGTTATGCCGACAGATTCAATGTTTACGCTCTTTGCACAGCTTCCGAATCGACTTTTGACAATGGTGGAAGCACCTTCTTTGATGTTATAGTCGACAAATATAATTCGCCTGTTATTTCTAATAATCTCCACGGAAGTCAGTGGAAAAATCATATTTTTGAGAGATGTATCGGTCCTGAATTTATCGAGAAAATTCACGATGCTCATATCAAAAAAAAGTGTGATCCAAACACAATTCCGTCCGGTTCGGAATATGAGCCTTATTATTATGTTCACGATTATATTGCTCAGTTCGCTATGGTTGTAAACACAAAATCAGATTTCGGCGGTGCTTATAATAACCGTGAATACGGCTTCCATTATTTCATTTCGCCATCAGACAGTTATCGTGCGTCAAAAACTTTTGCACACGAGTTTGGACACGGTTTGCTCGGTCTCGGTGATGAATACAGTAACGGATATTTGCTTGACGATAAGGAACTTAAATCACTCAATCTTTCCTCGGTTGAAGACCCGGAAAAGATAAAATGGCGACAGCTTTTAGGTTTTAGAAACACATATACCTGCCGCAATGCTTACGGCTCAAAAATGCTTGTTTCAAGTTATGAGTGCATAATGAGAGACACAAACTATCAATTCTGTGAGGTTTGCCGTTTGCAGGGCTTCAAGCGAATGTCTCAGCTTGTTAAGGATGTAGACCTTTATGTTGCAACTCCCGAGGTTAAGGAATATACGGGCGCTTATTCAAAGCCGTCTGATTTTACCGACCTTGAAACAAGTTCATATTATAATTACACATATAATCGCAATGACCGACTTTTGAGCGGCAACAGCAAAAGCAGATTTAATACTAATATGAACGGTAAAAAAATCGAGCTTAGAACTGTTATTCAAAACATTTCAGATAAAAATGCACGACAATTAAAATTCAAAATGTGGATTAAGCACTCCGACGGAAGCGTTGCGACCGATTCATCGGGAAATCCGCTTCAAACAGTACAAACCTTTGACATTCCTGTTTGGAATGATAAGGCAAATTTCTGGCCGCTCGGTGCTTTGGATCACATCAAAAGCGACTTTAATTCAGGCTTAAAGAGTTGCTCGCTTATTTATCAAATTCCGTCTGATGCACAGCTTAAGAGCGGCGATACCGTGGCATTTCAGGTGCTTGATGAAAACGGAAATGTGCTTGCAGACGACAATACGGAAACACAGCGCTACACAACCGTTTCAATTCAGTATAAATTTGAGGACGGCTCTGAAATTCCAAACACTGCCGGAGGAACATTTACCGTGCCATACGGCACAAAGCTTGATTTAACACCGGCAAAAACACTTTATGATTATGAATTTATAAAGGTTGACGGCTTGAATAAGCCTATTGTTTCGGACGGAACGGTTGTTACATATTATTACAAAAATAAAAACGAAGAACACACTCACAATCTGACTTTGGTTGCTGCGAAAGCTGCCACCTGCACTACTGCGGGCAATTCCGCATACTACACCTGCGATGGCTGTGACAAGTGGTTCGCAGATGCAACAGGATCGGTAGAAATTACCGATAAAACCAGTGTGAAGATTCCGGCTCTCGGACATACCGCAGGCACAGAATGGAAGTCTGATGATACTAACCACTGGCATGAATGTTCTCGTTGCCACGACAAAAAGGACGAAGCGGCTCACGATTACGGTTCTGACAATGTTTGCGACACCTGCGGATATTACAAAACTGTACCGCACACTCACAATCTGACTTTGGTTGCTGCGAAAGCTGCCACCTGCACAGAGGGCGGTAAGGAAGCATACTACAAGTGCGAAGGTTGTGGCAAGTTCTATGAAGATGTACTCGGTACAAAGGAAATAACCGACCTTGCATCTTGGGGCAATATTGCTAAGATTGCCCACACCACAAAGCAAACCGTAACAAAGGCAACCCCAACAGCAAACGGCAAGATAGTAAATTACTGTTCGGTATGTAAGAAAACTCTTTCAACAACAGTAATTCCAAAGGCATCAAGCATAAAGCTTAAAGCAACATCATTAACATATAACGGAAAGGTTAGAACACCTAAGGTTATTGTTAAGGACAGAACAGGAAAGACACTTGTTAAGAATACTGACTATACTGTGTCTTATGCAAAAGGCAGAAAGTATGTTGGCAAGTACGCAGTAAAGATTACCTTTAAGGGTAAATACAGCGGAACAAAGACGCTTTATTTCACAATCAAGCCAAAGGCAACAAGTATTTCCTCACTTAAAGCAGGTTCAAAGAAGTTTACAGTAAAGTGGAAGAAGCAGGCTACACAGACAACAGGCTATCAGGTACAGTACAGTGCCTCAAGTAAATTCAGCAAGGCTAAGACCGTAACAGTAGGCAAGAATACAACAGTATCAAAGAAAATTTCAAAGCTTTCGGGCAAGAAAAAGTATTATGTAAGAGTTCGCACCTATAAGACAGTTAAGATTAACGGCAAATCCATAAGGATTTATTCAGGCTGGTCAAAAGCTAAGACTGTTACAACAAAGAAATAAAAACTATACCGTAACCTTTGATTCTGCCAGTGGCTCTGCAGTAACGACTCAGACTATCGAAGAAGGTCAGAAGGCAACCAAACCTGCCGCTCCTACCAAGTCTGACGATACCACCAAGCCTTCGGATGATGTTCAGAATCCGCAGACCGGCGACAACAGTATGAGTGGCTGTGGATCGCTCTGCTGTTCGTCAGCGGCTTCGGAGTTGTGACAACTACTGTTTATACTAAAAAAGAAAATCTGTGAAATAACAGATAGCTAACCATTTAAGGATGGCGGTAGCGGAGCTTCCGCTGCCGCCTTTTCCTTGTATTGGCAATAAAAATAAACCACCTGCTATGCAGGTGTGTTCCCAAACA
>NZ_QTVH01000020.1:0-44483 GCF_003435975.1 Clostridium sp. AF36-4
AATCGGGTTTTGGTTTCATTCTTATCGAATGTCCTTGTCCGAAAAATTATTTTATAATTTTTCAAGGTTGTTTCACTGTTCAATTATCAAGGTTCTTGGAATCTTTTTGATTCCGTTTGCTGTGCGCTTTACCGCGTCAGCGAATACTATCTTATCAAATATGTTTGTACTTGTCAACACTTTTTTTCAATTTTTTTTAAAAAATTACAAAATGTTTTTTTAGCACAATATCTTGATATTTTTTGTCTACTGAGACACAAGAAAACCAATTCTTAAATGTTCTCTCAGACACAAAGACAACCCTGTAAATAACAGGATTGTCTGAACGGAGAAGGAGGGATTTGAACCCTCGCGCCGCGCGAACGACCTACACCCTTAGCAGGGGCGCCTCTTCAGCCACTTGAGTACTTCTCCAGCTGAATATCAATGCAATATTCAATTCGCCGCACTTTTTCAGTGCAAGCAATATTTTATCAAAAAATATAATATTTGTCAATGACTTCTTTTATATTTTTCAGGTGCTGTTTCATATAGGTTATTTCCGTCGCAGTCAATTACAGTGATAACCGGTAAATTTTCTACATACAATTTGCGGATTGCCTCTGTTCCTAAATCATCATAGGCAATTACTTCGCTTTTTTTGATGCACTTTGACAGAAGTGCTCCGGCACCTCCTACAGCTGCAAAATATACAGCTGTATTTTTTTTCATGGAATCAATAACCGCTTCACTTCTTTTTCCTTTTCCAATCATCCCGGTTAATCCTTCGTCAAGAAGAGTCGGCGCATATTTATCCATGCGGCTGCTGGTTGTCGGACCGGCAGAACCAATCACCTGGCCTTCTCTATTTGGAGTAGGTCCTAAATAATAGATAATCTGGTCTTTCATTATAAAAGGAAGTTCCATTCCCTGCTCTTTTTGTTCCACCATCCGTTTATGGGCAGCATCACGCGCTGTATATACTGTTCCCGTTATATACACGTAATCTCCTGCATGAAGTTCTTTTACCTTCTCCTTTGTCAGTGGTGTCTCTATATATTTATCCATGAAAACCTTCTCCTTTTTATAACACTCTTGTAATGTGGCGATTTACATGACAGCAAATGTTTACGGCAACCGGAAGTCCGGCAATATGTGTCGGATAGGTTTCGACATTTAATCCGATTGCTGTAACACGGCCTCCTAATCCACCCGGACCAATTCCAAGATTATTGATGGCTTCTAAAACCTCAATTTCAAAATCTTTCACATATGGAATTTCTGAATGGCTTCCTAATTCACGTGTCAGAGCTTTCTTTGCCAAAAGAGCACATTTTTCAAAAGTGCCGCCAATTCCTACACCAATTACCATAGGAGGACAGGCATTTGGACCGGCGTCTTTTACTGCCCGGATAACTGCCTGTTTGACACCTTCGATTCCATCTGCCGGTTTTAACATAAAGACACGACTCATATTCTCGCTACCAAATCCTTTTGGAGCAACTGTAATTTCCAATCTGTCTCCCGGAACAATTTCATAATGAATAACACCCGGTGTATTATCCTTTGTATTTTCCCTGAGGATTGGGTCGGATACGACCGATTTACGCAGATACCCCTCTGCATAGCCCTGTCGGATTCCTTCATTCACTGCATCTTCCAGAAAATCTCCATCAATATGAACTTCCTGTCCGATGCGTAAAAATACAACGGTCATACCGGTATCCTGACAAATCGGAATCTGGCTTTCTTTCGCAATTTCCAAGTTTTTCTCCAACTGCTCCAAAATCTGTTTTCCAATTGGTGATTCTTCCTTCTGTTTTCCGGCTAACAAAGCATTTTTTACATCCGGTGACAAATCTACATTTACCTGCATACACATTTCCTTGATGCACTTTGTTATTTCATCTGTATGAATCGTCCTCATCTTTATTCCTCACTCTCTGATGACTCTTCTTCTGTTTCGTCCTCGTCCGTCTCTTCCTCATGCACTCTGGCAATGCTGGCAATACGGATATCTTTGGAACTGTCTAAATTCATCAATTTAACACCGGAAGTAACTCGTCCAAGCTGTGAAATATCATCCACGCCAATTCGGATAATAATTCCTTCCGTTGTAATTAACATAATTTCCGTTCCCGGTTCAACTGCTTTACAACCAATTACATTTCCGGTTTTTTCTGTGATTTTATAACATTTTACACCTTTACCGCCTCTAAACTGTGGAGCAAATTCATCGATGCTTGTACGTTTACCCATACCAAACTCAGAAACCATCAAAAGGTTTGGTCCCTGTATATCCATCTGCATAGCAACTACTTCGTCGCTCTCATCAATCTTCATGCCTCGCACACCGATTGATGTACGGCCTGTTGTACGCACATCTTTTTCATTGAAACGGATACATTGTCCTCTCTTTGTTACAAGGAAAATGTCACGGTTGTTATCCGTTACTTTTACTTCAATCAATTCATTTCCATCGCGCAGAGTAATTGCCTGTAAACCGGTTTTACGGATATTTGCATACTCTAAAATCGGTGTTTTTTTGACTGTACCATCTTTTGTTGCCATGAAGAGATATTTATCCTCTTCAAATTCTTTGATGGAAATTACAGCCGAAATTTTTTCATCCGGAAGTAACTGCAAAAGATTAATAATTGCAGTACCTCTCGATGTCCGGCTCGCCTCCGGAATTTCATAGGCTTTCATACGGTACACTTTACCTAAATTGGTAAAGAACATCAGATAATGATGTGTTGTCGCCATAAACAGATTTTCAATATAATCTTCTTCTATGGTCTGCATTCCCTTGATACCTTTGCCGCCACGGTGCTGGTTTTTGAAATTGTCAATTGTCATTCTCTTAATATAACCAAGGTGTGACATGGCAATTACCGTATTTTCAACCGGAATTAAATCTTCCATGGAAATATCGAATTCATCGAATCCAATCGAAGTTCTTCTCTCATCACCGTACTTATCACGAATCAAAAGAATCTCTTTTTTGATTACTCCAAGTAACAGATTTTTGTCTGCAAGAATAGCCTTATATTCAGCAATTTTTTTCTGAAGTTCGGCATACTCACTCTCTAATTTTTCGCGCTCCAAACCGGTCAGTGCACGAAGACGCATATCAATAATTGCCTGCGCCTGCACATCATCCAGTCCAAATCTCTCAATTAAACGCTCTTTCGCTAAAGCAGCACTTTCCGAACCACGGATAATTTTGATTACTTCATCAATGTTATCAAGAGCAATCAATAATCCTTTTAAAATATGTGCTCTTTCTTCTGCCTTGTTCAAATCATATTTTGTTCTTCTTGTTACGACTTCTTCCTGATGTTTCAAATAATACTGAAGCATCTGCAAAAGATTCATGACAACCGGCTCGTTATTTACAAGTGCTAACATATTGACACCAAAGGTATCCTGCATTTGTGTATGTTTATAAAGCTGATTCAAAATTACATTTGCATTCACATCTTTTCGTAACTCAATACAAATACGCATTCCCTCACGGCTCGATTCGTCGCGGAGTTCTGTAATTCCATCAATTCGTTTATCTTTATGAAGTTCTGCAATCTTCTCAATCAGTCTTGCTTTGTTTACCATATAAGGAAGTTCCGTTACGATAATCCGGTTCTTGCCATTTGCCATAGGCTCAATGTCGGTAACCGCACGCACGCGGATTTTTCCGTGGCCGGTACGGTACGCTTCTTCGATTCCACGACGTCCGAGAATTGTGGCACCTGTTGGAAAATCCGGTCCTTTGATGATTTCCATAATTTCATCTAAATCGGTTTCTCTTCCTTCATCCACCTGATTATCAATGATTTTTACGACACCATTAATAACCTCCGTCAAATTGTGGGGAGGGATATTTGTCGCCATACCTACAGCAATACCGGAAGTTCCGTTTACTAATAAGTTTGGAAAACGGGATGGTAATACAACCGGCTCTTTTTCGGTCTCATCAAAGTTCGGCATGAAATCAACCGTATCTTTGTTGATATCGGAAAGCATTTCCATCGAAATTTTACTTAATCTTGCCTCGGTGTAACGCATGGCGGCAGCACCGTCACCATCGACGGAACCAAAGTTTCCGTGGCCGTCGACGAGCGGATAGCGAGTCGACCACTCCTGTGCCATATTAACCAAAGCACCGTAAATTGAGCTGTCACCATGTGGATGATATTTACCCATGGCATCACCGACGATACGAGCACACTTACGATGTGGCTTGTCCGGTCCGTTATTTAATTCAATCATTGCATACAAAATACGTCTTTGTACCGGTTTCAATCCGTCTCTGACATCCGGCAGTGCACGGGAAGCAATAACCGACATCGCATAATCGATATAGGAAGTTTCCATTGTTTCTTTCAAATCCACCGGTTTGATTGCATCAAAACTGTCTTTGTCGAAAATATTTTCGTCCATTTCATTACTCCTTCCTAAATATCGAGATTTCTAACATACTTCGCATTTTTCTCAATAAATTCTCTACGTGGTTCTACTTTGTCTCCCATTAATACATTGAATGTTAAATCAATTTCTGAAGACTGTTCCTCATCCATTGTAACCTGAAGTAAAATACGTTTCTCCGGATCCATTGTTGTGTCCCACAACTGCTCGGCATCCATCTCACCAAGACCTTTGTAACGCTGGATGCTGTTGTTTCCATCACGTCCGATTTCTTCAAGTGTTGCATTTAATTCTTCATCGCTGTATGCATAATAGGACTTTTTATTTTTATCAATTTTATACAAAGGCGGCTGTGCCAGATATACATAACCCTGACGAATCAGCTCCGGCATAAAGCGGTATAAAAATGTTAAAAGCAGCGTAGCAATATGTGCACCATCGACATCGGCATCGGTCATGATAATGATTTTATGATAACGCAGTTTGCTGATATCAAAATCTTCTGAAATTCCGGTACCAAATGCTGTAATCATTGCTTTAATTTCTGCATTCACCAAAATTTTATCAAGGCGTGCCTTTTCTACATTTAAGATTTTTCCACGAAGTGGAAGAATTGCTTGTGTTGCGCGGTCACGCGCCGTTTTTGCGCTGCCGCCGGCGGAATCTCCCTCTACGATGTAAATCTCGCAGTTTTCCGGATTTTTGTCACTACAATCCGCTAACTTACCCGGAAGACTGGTTCCCTCTAACGCCGTTTTACGGCGTGTTAAATCGCGCGCTTTGCGCGCCGCGTCGCGGGCACGCTGAGCAAGTAATGCTTTATCGCAAATCAATCTGGCAATTGTCGGGTTCTGCTCTAAGAAATATGTCAGCTGTTCACTCACAACATTATCAACAGCTCCCCTTGCCTCGGAGTTTCCTAACTTCTGTTTGGTCTGTCCCTCAAACTGAGGCTCCGGTATCTTGATACTGATAATTGCCGTCAAACCTTCGCGGATATCTTCACCACTTAAGTTTGGATCCGCATCTTTTAAAATCTTCTGGCTTCTCGCATAGTCATTAAATGTTTTCGTAAGTGCATTTTTAAATCCTGCCAGATGCGTTCCACCTTCCGGCGTTGTGATATTATTTACAAAACTATAACATCCTTCATTAAAAGCCGAATTGTGCTGGAATGCTACTTCTACCACAACATTGCCCTTTTGTCCTTCGCAGTAAATGATATCTTCATACAAAGGTTCTTTGTTTTTGTTTAAGTACTGAACGTACTCTTTAATTCCGCCCTCATAATGATATGTTTCTGAATAAGGTTCTTCTTCTCTTAAATCTGTCAAAATAATTTTGATTCCCTTAGTCAAAAATGCCATTTCACGAAGTCTCTGCTTCAAAATGTTAAAACTATATTCTGTTGTTTCCGTAAAAATTGTTTCATCCGGCAAGAACGTAACTTTTGTTCCTCTCTGATCCGTCGTACCAATTTCTTTTAACGGATACATTGTTTTTCCTTTTTCATATCGCTGGATGTATTTTTTTCCATCCTGATAAATCTCAACTTCCAGCCAGTCAGACAATGCATTTACAACCGACGCACCTACACCGTGAAGTCCACCGGATACTTTGTATCCGCCACCGCCGAATTTACCACCGGCATGCAGCACGGTAAATACAACTTCGACCGCCGGTTTTCCCGCTTTATGATTAATTCCAACCGGGATTCCTCGTCCGTTGTCAATAACTGTAATCGAATTATCTTTGTTAATAAATACCTGGACTTCATCACAGTAACCGGCCAATGCCTCATCAATTGCATTATCGACAATCTCATATACCAAATGATGAAGACCTCTCTCCGATGTACTTCCAATGTACATACCCGGTCTTTTTCTTACTGCCTCAAGCCCCTCCAAAATCTGTATTTGGTCAGCTCCATATACTACTTCTTTTTCTTCACTCATGAAAAACCTCCATCTTCTCAATTGCCATTAATTTTTCCTTGAACAATTTCAAATGTCTGATTAATGTTTATTCCATTTTTTACAAACTCTTCTAATCCGGTACAAGTAATAATCGTCTGAATTCCTTTTATATTTTCCAATAAATAGTTTTGACGATTTCGGTCCAGTTCAGACAGAACATCATCCAATAAAAGAATTGGCTTTTCTCCGATTGTTTTCTCTACAATTTCGATTTCCGCCATCTTCAGCGACAAAGCCGATGTTCTTTTTTGTCCCTGCGAACCGTAAACCTTTACTTCCTGTCCGTTAATAAAAAACTGCATGTCATCACGATGAGGTCCCACGGTAGTAGTACCAAGTAAAATATCTCTTTCACTCTCTATAAATAAGCGTGTGGCAAAATCATCTGCCTTGCAGTTTGGCTTATAAATTACTTCCATTTCTTCCAGACCACCTGTCAGGTTGAAATGTTTTTGTTTCATAATGGCTGCTACTTCTTCTACAAACTGTTCCCTGATTTGTATAATCCGGATTCCATTTTCTACCAGTTGTTTGTCCCAGATTTCCAGCGTATCTTTCAATTCACTGTTTTTCTGAATTTGCTTAAGCAGCGCATTTCTCTGTTTTAATATTTTTTTATACTGTGTCAGGTAATAAAGATATGCCTTATCTAACTGACACAATTCCATATCCATAAATCTTCGTCTCTGCTCCGGTCCATCCTTAATAATTCCTAAATCTTCCGGCGAAAAGAATATAATGTGGGATAATCCCATCAACTCTTTACTGCTTCCAATTGGCAGCCCGTCAATCGCAATTCCCTTTGTCTTTCCCCGACGCATGTGAATTTCGATTTTATAAGTACACTGCTTCTTTTCTACATAATATCGAATATGAGCTTCGTCTTTTCCTTTCATAATCATGTCCGAATCTTTGCTTCCCTTGTGCGACTTTGTCGTGCCTCCAAGGTAAATGGCTTCCAGCACATTCGTTTTTCCCTGTGCATTATCACCGTACAACACATTCGTTCCTTCATGAAAATGAAATTCTTCTCTTTCATAATTACGAAAATTACTCATTTCAATGGACTTTAATATCATACAGATGTTACCTTTACTTCATTTCCTTCAAATTCAAAACAGTCACCGGGATGTAATTTTCTTCCTCTTCTTACATCCACTTCACCATTTACTTTTACTTCACCATCCTGAATCACTACTTTTGCTTCCACCCCGGAACCGACAAGCCCCGCCAGTTTCAAAGCCTGACCCAGTTTGATAAACTCATCCTTAATCGTTATTTCCTGCATAACATCCTCATTTCTAATTCATATTTACCGGCAAAATCAGGTAAATATAGGATTCTTCTTCATTCTTGATAAAGCAAGGAGCATTTGCATTAAACAAATACAAAGTCACTTCCTCATCATCAATTACTTTTAATACATCATTAATATATTTTGGATTGAAAGCAATGACTAAATCTTTTCCTTCTTTTTCAGCCGTCACTTCTTCATCCATCGAACCGATTTTGGTATTCATCTCCATCTGAATTTCGTCTTCTTTGATGTGAAGAATCACCGGTTTTTTCTCTGCTTCACGAAGAAGGAGAGTAGCACGGTCGATACATCCGTATAATTCATTTTTATTGATTTTAACTTTTGTCTCATAATTTGTCTTTAACATCTGGTCGATGTTGTAGAAGTTTCCTTCAATCAGGCGGGATACAACAACCGTCTCATCAAACTCGAAAAGTACGTGGTTTTTGGAAAATGAAATTGAAACCTCATCATCCATTCCACCATTTAAAACTTTACTCACTTCACTCAATGTTTTACCCGGAATAACAACCTTAATCGGGTCATAACTTTCTTTCAGGTGAATCTTACGAATTGAAACTCTTACTAAATCAAGAGAAGCAATCTTAAATTCATCCCCATTAATCTCAAACAATTCACCGGTCAAAATCTTATTACTTTCATTATCGGAAATTGAGAAAATGGTCTGTCTTATCATTTCCTTTAAAGTAAACTGCGAAATGTGAATTGTCTTATCCGCTTCAATTTTTGGAAGCATCGGAAATTCATCATGAGGAATACCCGGAATATTAAACTTGGATTTTCCACAAAACAGGAGAATGTTATTATTCTCATCAACTTCAAAATTCACATCATCATCCGGAAGACGGCGAACAATTTCAGAAATCATTTTTGCATTAACAAGAATGATACCATCCTGTTCAATCTCTGCAGGTATTTTTGTCTCAATGCCAAGCTGCATATCGTTCGTAGTCAGCTTTACCATATCTCCTTTTGCTTCAATTACAACACATTCCAAAATTGGCATCGTTGTTTTTCCCGGTACTGCTTTCAGGGCAATGTTAATTCCATTGTTAAAATTCATTTTGGTACAGGTAAACTTCATATTGTGAATAACTCCTTTCCTTCCGTAAACATAATAAATTAAAGTATTAGCTAGTAGTATATAGTATTAGGGGCTGTTTATTTGTGGACAAGTCTTACAAGCCCTTAATTTAAGTGGTTTAACCTTTATGTGTAAGTTTTTATAACTTGTTTGTTACTGTGAATGAATGTCTATGAAAAAAATGACAATTTTCACAATCAACAGGTTATTAAATAGTTATTGACGTAAAAAATACAGTTATCAACAAGTTATCAAGAATTGAGCTTTTTCTTTAACACATTAATGGTTTCTTCTAACTCTTTATCAACGAGAATATCCTGTTCAATTTTGTGAACACCGTGGATAACTGTTGAATGGTTCGATCTTTTGAGCTTTACAGCAATTTCCGTAAGTGTAAGATTTGTTAATTCATTGCACAAATACATACATATCTGTCTCGGAATCGAAACAGTCTTGGTCCGCTTCTCAGAAAGAATCGCTTCCTTATCTAAGTTAAAGTGGTCGGCTACAATATCAATAATGTAATCTGCCGTAATTACCATATTTTCATTTGGCGAGATAAAATCCTTTAATGCTTCTTTTGCCATATTTAAGTCAATCTTGTTATCTTTTGGCTTTGTAAATCTTGCAAAAAGAAGAATTTTATTATAAGCACCCTCTAAGATACGAATATTGGATTTTATGTTTGTAGCGATATAATCAAGAATTTCCTCATTCAATTGAATATCAGAATTTTCTTGTTTGTTTCTTAAAATCGCCATACTCATCTCATAATCAGGTGGCTGAATATCAATTGTCATACCGGAAGTAAATCGGGAGCGGTAACGCATGTCCAAGTGCTCCATCTGACTTGGCGGCTTATCACTGGAAATGACTAGCTGCTTTCCGGACTGGTACAAAGCTTCAAAGGTATTAAAGAACTCAATCTGTGTACTGTCTTTACCAATGATGAACTGAATATCATCGATGAGAAGTACATCAACGTTTCGGTAATTCTTTCGCAGGTTTGAAGTAGCAGCAGTATCCTGTGTCTTTCGATTCGTACGAATGGCATCGACAACATTGTTCATAAAATTTTCACTGGTTGTATACATAACGCTGTATTCCGGATGGTTCTCCAAAATGTATCTGGCAATCGAATGCATCAGGTGAGTTTTTCCAAGTCCCGGACCACTATATAAGAATAATGGATTATATAACTGGCCGTTTGGATTCTCGGCAACTGCTACAGCAGCATTATAAGCAATGTTGTTACTGTTACTTACGACAAATGTATCAAAGGAATGACCTTGTTTTAAGAATGGATATTTTTCTTCCAGCATTTCCTCTTTATTATAGGAAGAAACTCCTTTCGCATCCATCTCATTTTGATAAATAAAACGGACATCCAGTTGATGATTTGTAATAACTTCGATGGATACCTGAAAAGCAACTTTGTATTTTTTTTCGATTAAGCCAAGGATATCGCCCTGTTCTTTTTCATCAATTGCAAGGATAATTGTGTCATTATCACAAGAAACAATTGTAAGTGGATTAATCCATGTACGAAAAAGAACGCCGTTGATATTATAAGTATCCCTCATATATGTAATTATTTCATTCCATTTGTCTTTAATTTCATTTTCCATTAAATTTCCTGCCTATCCTAATAAAAATTGAATTTGGGTAAAATCATACGTTTTTATTGTACTACAAATAAGAGGCAAAAGCAAATTTTATTGACATGATTTTAGAAAAAATTGTTGATAAACGCAAAGAACTGCTTGACTATTGGAATATATGATAATATAATTAGGCTTGATACGGATTTCGTTATTATTTTATAAAGGAGGTGTATGCAAAATGAAGATGACATATCAGCCAAAAAAGAGACAGCGTTCGAAAGTTCACGGTTTTCGTAAAAGAATGAGCACTTCAAATGGTAGAAAAGTGCTTGCCAAAAGAAGAGCTAAGGGAAGAAAGAAATTGTCTGCATAAGGTCAGATTTTTACTGACCTTTTCTTCTCCCTGATGAGGAAAAGAAAATGTTTGAAAAATTAGGAAAGAATCCTGAATTTCAAAAGGTCTACAAGCAAGGTAGATCGAAAGCAAATAAGTATCTGGTTATGTATGTTAAAACAGGGGAGAGTGGTCCCAGTCGTTACGGCTTTTCTGTAAGTAAGAAAGTTGGTAACAGTGTTGTGCGTCATCACATCACCAGATTGTTAAGAGAATCCGTTCGTAAGAATGACGCATTGGTGAAAGAGGGTAACCGAATTATTATTGTTGCCCGAAAAGATGTAAAAAATAAGAATTTTAAAGAAGTAGACGGCGCAGTTTTTCATTTATTGAAAATACATGGAATATTGAAATGAAGTGATTGTGTGAAGAAAATTTTATTAGCTGTGATACACATCTATCAAAAATATATATCACCATTGAAAAGAACACCTTCCTGTATCTATACACCGTGTTGTTCTGAGTATGCTGCTCAGGCAATCAAAAAGTATGGTGCAGGAAAAGGTGGTTTTTTGGCTATAAAAAGAATTTTAAGATGCCACCCTTTTCACAAAGGTGGTTATGATCCTGTGCCGTAAACAGTATTAGGAGGAAAATATGTTCCCATTAGGTTGGTTGAATCAGTTATTGGGGTTGGCTATGAATGGCATCGACTGGTGTATGTACCATTTATTAGGAGTGCATAATGTTGGTTGGTGTATTGTAATATTTACATTATTTGTATATATTCTTATGTATCCTCTCAACGCAAAACAGCAGAAATCATCCCGGTTGATGAATAAGATTAACCCGGAGATTAAAGCAATTCAGAAGAAATACAAGAATAAAAAAGATCAGGCATCCCAGATGAAGATGAATCAGGAGACGCAGGATATTTATGCAAAATATGGAATTAGTCCGTTTGGTGGATGTCTTCCTCTTTTGATAACAATGCCGATTCTTTTTGCTTTGTATAATGTCATTCGTAACATTCCATATTATGTAAATGGAATTGGTTCGATGAAAGAAAATCCGGAAGCTTATAAATTTTTAGGACTTTTGGTTAATGAATCTCCGATGTCTCTATTTAAAGATAGAGCAAATTATCCATATGCCGGAATTTTGGTTTTTTTGATTCCGATTTTGGCTATGGTTCTTCAGTTTATTAATACGAAACTTCTTCAGGTAAAAACAGATGCCGGTGAACAGGATCAGATGCAGAGTTCTATGAAGATGATGAACTACATGATGCCTGTTATGTCCGGATTTTTCTGTCTTTCCTTTGACGTAAGTATTGGTATTTACTGGATTATTGGTAGTTTGTTTAGAATTGTACAGGCTATTTTGATTAACCGCAAAGTAGACAGTATTTCTTTGGATGAATTGATTGAAAAGAATAAAGGTAAAGCAACGAAGAAAAGTGCAAAACGTGAAGCCATGAATCGTCAGATGGAAGAGTATGCGAAAAAGAAAACAGCAGGAATTAAATCTGCTTCCGCTTATCAAAATACCGCTGATTCATCTTCCAAAGAGGAAGAGGTTCAGACTCATGTAAACAAAGATTTTGATTCCGGCAGTATTGCGGGATATGCACACATGCTTTCTGGAAAGAAAGATAAAAAATAGGAGGAATTTAAGATGGAAGAGTGGAAAGAGTTTTCTGCAAAAACAGCAGATGAAGCTTTGACAAATGCTTTAATCCAGATGGAAACAACGAGTGACCAGATTGAATATGAAGTAGTTGAAGAAGAAAAAAGTGGAATTTTAGGTTTGTTTAGTAAACCGGCAGTTATCCGTGTTCGCAAAAAAGAGAATGTAGTTGATACGGTTAAGAACTTTTTAGCAAAAACATTCCAGGCTATGAAATTAGATGTAGAGATTGAAACAGAGTTTGATGAAGTGGAAAATGAAATCCGCATCGAGTTGAAGGGTACTGAGATGGGTATGTTAATCGGAAAACGCGGACAGACTTTGGATTCCCTTCAGTATTTGACTTCTCTTGTTGCAAATAAAAATAAAGATACTTATACGAAGATTAAGATTGATACGGAAAATTATCGTCAGAGAAGAAAAGAAACAATTGAAAATCTGGCGAGAAATGTGGCAAGCAAAGTTAAGAAGACAGGACGTCCTGCTTTCTTAGAGCCGATGAATCCATATGAGAGAAGAATTATTCATGCGGAATTACAGGCTGATAAATATGTGGATACACATAGCGAAGGTGAAGAGCCACATCGTAAGGTGGTTGTTACTTTAAATCGGGAATTTGCTTCGGAACTTCCAAGAAGAAATAATTATCGGAGAAGAAACAATAATTATTCCCGTGACCGCAAGAGACCATATCAGGAAAAGAAAGATTGAGAGAAAAGTGTGAAAGGCTGATTCTTAGGATTCAGCCTTTTTTGACAAAGAAAAGGAGTTTTTATGTTTGAGCAGGAGACAATTGCCGCAATTGCTACATCATCGAAAAATGGAAGTATTAGTGTAATTCGAGTGAGCGGAGAAAATTCTTTTTCCATTGTAAGCCGTATTTTTTGTAATGAAAAAGGAACTTTGATTGATTTAAATGAAAAGAAAAGCCACACGATTCAGTATGGTTTTATTTTTGACGGTTCGAAAAAAATAGATGAAGTTCTTGTACTTCTTATGAAGGCTCCAAAAAGTTATACGGCGGAAGATGTAGTAGAAATCCAGTGTCATGGCGGTCACTATATTTGTCAGGTGATTTTAGATTTGTTAGTCCGTCATGGTGTAAGAGTTGCAGAGCCGGGTGAGTTTACAAAACGTGCCTTTTTAAATGGGCGACTTGATTTGTCACAGGCAGAAGCTGTAATGGATGTAATTCAGTCGAAAAGTGAGTTAGCACTTTTTAATTCGATGAGTCAGTTGAGAGGAAGTATTAAGAATCGAATCCAAAAACTTCGTGAAGTAATATTAGAAGATGTTGCTTATTTGGAAGCTGCACTTGATGATCCGGAACATATTTCTTTGGATTCTTTTGATGAAACAATTGAAGGTCATGTGCGGGCACTGTTAAAGGATACCAATCATTTGCTTGAAAATTGTAACAATGGAAGAATTATGAAAGAAGGCATCCAGACGGTAATTGTTGGAAAACCAAATGTAGGAAAATCTTCTTTATTAAATTGTCTGCTACGGGAAAATCGTGCGATTGTAACGAATATTCCGGGCACAACAAGAGATACCTTAGAAGAAGATATTGTGATAGGAAATATATTATTACATTTAATTGATACAGCCGGAATCCGGGAAACAGAAAATGAAATTGAGAGTATTGGTATAAAAAAGACAAAAGAGTCTCTTGAGAAAGCGGATTTTGTAATAATAGTCCTGGATAGCAGCAAAGAATTATCCAAGGAGGATTATGAAATTCTTGATTTATGCAAAAACAGTACAGGCGTTGTTTTAGTAAATAAATCGGATTTGCAACAGACATTGAGTATGCAAGAAATCTGTAATTTGTCAGGAAAAGACGTCATTTCATTTTCCGCTGCAAAGGGAGATGGATTGGATGAACTGGAATCCTATATTAAGAGACAATTTATTGAATCGAAAATAGAAGAAAAAGATGATTTGTATATTACCAATGCCAGACAAAAAGAAGCTTTGGTTCAAACAAAAGACAGTCTGGAAAAAGTATTAGAAAGTATTGAACTTGGTATGCCGGAGGATTTGTATGCGATTGATTTAACAAATGCGTATGAGTCACTTGGTAAAATTATAGGAGAGACACTCGAAGAAGATATCATCAATAAAATCTTTAAAGATTTTTGTATGGGAAAATAAAGGAGAGAAAATTATGACAGAACAATTTGATGCCATCGTAATTGGAGCAGGTCATGCCGGATGCGAGGCTGCTCTTGCATTAGCTCGTCTTTCCTGCAAGACAGCATTGTTTACTGTCAGTGTTGACAGCATTGCAATGATGCCATGCAATCCAAATGTTGGAGGAACGTCGAAGGGACATTTAGTCAGAGAAATTGATGCATTGGGTGGTGAGATGGGAAAAAATATTGACCGCACATTTATCCAGTCAAAAATGCTCAATCAGTCGAAAGGACCTGCCGTACATTCTTTGCGCGCACAGGCAGATAAAAAAGAGTACAGTTATGCAATGCGAAAAGTGATTGAGGAGACAGATGGTGTATCCATCAAGCAGGGTGAAATTACAGATATTATTGTAGAAGATGGAAAAGTATGTGGCGTTAAGTCTTATACCGGAACCATTTATTCTTGTAAAGTTGTTGTATTATGTACCGGTACTTATTTGAATGCGAGGTGTATTACAGGAGAAACTTCTGTTTACACCGGACCAAATGGACTTCAGTCAGCAACGCATCTTACCGATTCATTAAAAAAACTTGGTATTTCTATGCGTCGGTTTAAGACAGGAACACCTGCCCGTATGGATGGAAGAACGATTGATTACAGTAAAATGGAACCTCAATACGGTGATGAAAAAATAGTTCCTTTTTCTTTTGAAAATAAACCGGAAGATTTGGAAAGAGAGCAGGTGAAGTGCTGGCTTACTTATACAAATGAAGAAACACATAAAGTAATAAGAGAGAATCTTGACCGCTCACCTTTGTATTCTGGTTATATCAAAGGAACCGGTCCGAGATATTGTCCGTCAATTGAAGATAAGGTTGTCCGTTTTGCAGATAAAAACAGACATCAAGTATTTATTGAGCCGGAAGGAAATTATACAAATGAAATGTATGTTGGCGGTATGTCAAGTTCTCTGCCGGAAGATGTTCAGGAGAAAATGTACCGCTCGGTACCGGGACTTGAACATGCAAAGATTGTAAGAAATGCGTATGCAATTGAATACGATTGTTTGGATTCTTTGGAACTTTTACCGACTTTAGAGTTAAAAAAAGTAAAAGGTCTTTTTAGTGCCGGACAGGCAAATGGAAGTTCCGGTTATGAAGAAGCTGCTGCACAAGGACTTGTTGCCGGTATCAATGCTGCAAGAAAATGTCTTGGAAAAGAGCCAATTATCATTGATCGTTCGCAGGGATATGTTGGTGTTTTGATTGATGACTTAGTTACCAAAGGAACAAATGAGCCATATCGTATGATGACTTCCCGTGCAGAGTACCGCCTTTTGCTTCGTCAGGATAATGCAGATGAACGTCTTACAAAACTCGGTTATGAGATTGGTTTAATTTCAGAGGAGAGATATCAGCATTTTGTAGAAAAAGAAGAACAAATTAAAAAGGAAATTAACCGTGTTCTTCATACGCATGTCGGAAATACCGAGGAAGTGCAGAAATTATTAGATGAGTATGAGAGTACCCGTTTGGTTAGTGGAATCAGTCTTGCAGAATTAATTCGAAGACCGGAATTATCTTATGATAAGTTAGCCCCGATTGACAAGGAGCGTCCGGAACTTTCGGAAGAAGTGAGAGAAGAAGTAAATATTAATTTGAAATATGAAGGATATATCAAGCGCCAGCAAAAACAAGTTGAGCAATTCCATAAGCTGGAGAGTAAGAAGATTCCTTCGGATATTGATTATGAAGATATTAAAAGTCTTCGATTGGAAGCAATTCAAAAGTTATCCGATATTCGCCCGAAATCAGTTGGACAGGCAGCGAGAATCAGTGGTGTTTCTCCATCCGATATTTCCGTGCTTACGGTATACTTAGAACAGTATCATCGAAAGAGGGTGGATTAAATGAGAGATATTTTTAAACAATTTGATATTGAATTGAGTGATCAGCAGGAAAATAAATTAAAAGAATATTACAAAATATTAGTGGAAGAAAATAAAAAAATGAATTTGACATCAATTACAGAATATGAAGATGTCGTTTGGAAACACTTTTTAGATTCCGCTTTAATTATGAAAGATTCTTTATGGAATGGAAAAAATAAAGTATTTGATGTTGGAACCGGTGCTGGTTTTCCGGGAATAGTGTTAGCTATTCTTAATCCGGAAAGCGAATTTGTTTTGCTTGATTCTTTAAATAAAAGAGTAGATTTTTTAAAACAGGTTTGTGATAAACTGAAAATTAACAATGTTACGGCAATTCACGGAAGAGCGGAAACTTACGGACAAAATGAAATGTATCGTAATCAATTTGATTTTGTTGTTTCACGCGCAGTAGCAGAACTTCCAATCCTTATGGAATACTGTGTTCCATTTGCTAAAGTTAATGGATACTTTGTTTCTTATAAAGGAAAGAAACAGGAAGAGGAAGTAAAACTTGCAGAGAATGCTTTTTGTGAATTATCAGCTAAGTTTGACCACTTGGACAAGTTTTCTTTAAGAGAAAAAGAGGAAAGATACTTATTATTTATCAGAAAAGTAGAGGAGACGAATAGTAAGTATCCTAGAAAAGAAGGTAAACCAAAGAAAAAACCTTTATAAAAATGTTTCACGTGAAACATTTCACGGATAGGATTCACAGATGTTTCACGTGAAACATGAAAAAATATATAGCCAAACATTATACGAAATGATATAATGTTCTGTAGGATTGCGTGAGCGATAATAAAGATATAAGTTTTATGATTGGAGAAAGATAAGTATGAGCGAAATTATGGCAATTGCAAATCAGAAGGGTGGAGTTGGAAAAACAACGACAACGATAAATTTATCCGCTGCCCTTGCTGAACAAGGGAAAAAGGTTCTTATTATAGATATGGATCCACAGGGAAATACATCCAGTGGACTTGGTATTGATAAGGATGAATTAGAGACAACAGTGTATCAGTTGATGATTGGAGATAATTCATTTGATGAATGTGTTCAGAAAGATGTTTTTGAAAATTTGGATGTTTTAGCGGCTAACGTAAATTTGGCTGGTATTGAAATCGAGACAATGGATATGGAAGACAGAAACTATATTCTTCGCGATATTATTTCGGAAGTCGAAGATCAATATGATTTTATTATCATTGATTGTCCACCATCTTTGAATACATTGACAATTAACTCTATGACAACGGCAGATTCGGTACTGGTTCCGATTCAGTGTGAATACTATGCATTGGAGGGATTGAGCCAGCTTATTTATACAATCAATCTTGTAAAAGATCGATTGAATCCAAAACTTACGATTAATGGTGTTGTATTTACAATGTATGATGGAAGAACAAATTTGTCCATGCAGGTAATTGAAAATGTACGAAATAATTTGAACCAGACAATTTACGATACAATTATTCCGAGAGGTGTTCGTCTGGCAGAAGCACCAAGTCACGGACTTCCGATTACACAGTATGATAACCGCTCAACCGGAGCAAAGGCATATATGGCACTTGCAAAGGAAGTAATTGAAAGGAGTGCAAAATAATTATGGCAGTCAAGAGAACAGGTTTGGGTAAAGGACTGGATTCCATGATTCCTCCGAAAGCAACGCAAAGAGCTGTAAAAGAGGACAAGAATACGGTTTCAAAAACCGGAGAAACAATTTTGAAAATTAATGAAGTGGAGCCAAACAAAAAGCAGCCGCGTAAATTCTTTAATGAAGAAGCGTTACAGGAATTAAGTGATTCCATTAAGCAGCACGGAATTGTTCAGCCATTGGTAGTAGCAAAGAAAGATGATTATTTTGAAATTATTGCCGGTGAGAGAAGATGGCGTGCGGCAAAATTAGCGGGATTAAAGGAAGTTCCGGTTGTTATTAAAGATTATTCACCGCAGGAAATTATGGAAGTCGCGCTGATTGAAAATATTCAGCGTGAGGACTTGAATCCGGTGGAAGAAGCAAAAGCATATCAAAATTTGATTAAGGAATATAATTTGAAGCAGGAAGAAGTGGCAGAGAGAGTTTCTAAGAGTCGTTCTGCTATTACCAATTCACTTCGTCTGTTAAAATTAAGTGATGATGTGTTGACACTTTTAATGGAAGAAGAAATTTCAAGCGGACATGCAAGAGCACTGCTTGGTCTGGAAGATAGTGAAAAACAGCTTGAAATTGCCGAAAAGATTGCAAAAGATCACCTCAGTGTAAGAGAAGTTGAGAAATTAGTGAAAAATATCAATCAGCCGGCAAAGAAAACAAAGAAAAAAGAACTTTCTAATGACTTTTTGTACCATGATATGGAAGAAAAAGTGAAGTTGAAGACAGGAACAAAGGTAAAAATCAATCGAAAGTCCGAGAATAAAGGTAAAATAGAAATTGAGTATTATTCACAGGACGACTTAGAAAAGATTTTGGGATACTTCAAATAAAAGAACATATGTTCACAAGGAGGAAAAAAATGTTTCAGTTTAGTGATTATGGATTAAGTGTTGATGTTGTTTTACTGGGTGCGATTGCAGCAATCCTGATTTTATTGATTCTTTGCCTTATTTTAATAGGAAAGAACAGCTCACTGAGAAAACGATATGATGAGTTTATGCGTGATTCCGATGGAAAAAGTCTGGAAGAAGCATTTCAGAAGAAATTTGCCAATATGGATTATATCAATGGCAAAATCAAAGAAGTCGATGAGCATTTGGCTATAATTGACGAAAACCTTTTGAAGACTTATCAGAAGGTAGGCGTGGTAAAATATGATGCGTTTAAAGAAGTTGGCGGAACTTTGAGTTTTGTACTTACTCTTTTGACAAAAGAAAACGATGGATTCATTATGAATTCGATGCACAGTAACAAAGAGGGATGTTACATTTATATTAAGGAAGTAAAATCCGGAGAAGTGTTTGTAACATTGTCGGAAGAAGAACGTCAGTCTTTGGAACAGGCAATGACTGCTGAATAAAGAAAAATGAGGGCAAAAAAAAGCCCTCACCCAGCAGTTGCAGGTCTGCCAAACAAGGACTCGGGAGTACGCCATTGGGGGCTCGAACCCCAGACACCCTGATTAAGAGTCAGGTGCTCTACCAACTGAGCTAATGGCGCTTCATCAATCACGCAAGAAATATTATATAATATTCTATTTCAAAATGCAAGCAATAATTTAAAAAAATTGTATAAACTTGGAGGAATATATGGAGAAAAAAAATAAATGCCTGGAAATTCTGAAAACATTAGTATCGAATATGTGGTATATTGTAGCTTTGGTTGCTATTATTGCCATTATCTTTTTAATGATTGCTAACTGGGGAGTTGTATTAGCAGTTATTGGAAAATTTCTGACTATTTTGATGCCGTTTATATTGGGATTCTTTTTTGCCTGCTTTATTAATCCGCTTGTAAAAAGAGTCCATTCGCTGCTAAATCGAATGAAACCTGGTAAAGGGGCGAAAATTAAGAAAGCATTTAGTGTAATCATCAGTTATGTCGTAGTAATTGGCGTAATCACCGTTTTACTCATTTATATTATTCCTCAGATAAAGGCAAGTATTGGTGAACTCGGGAATACAATTCAAGATGGATATCAGTATATGATTACACACCAAAAGGAATTAAATGAAAAAATTCCATTTATTGGGCTTGGTGGAGGAATTGAATACATCAAGGAATTTGCATATAAGAAAATTATGAGCAATGGCTCTGAGATTATTCCTTATGTTTATCATGTTTCGTCTTCTTTATTGACGACGTCGTATAATGTATTGATGGGGCTTGTGATTTCCATTTACATTATTTTGGATATGAAAAAGTTGAAAAGAAGTGCAAGAAAAGTTGTATATGCCCTGTCTCCGAAAAAGAAAGAGCAGGAAGTTTGGGAGACAATGAAACAGTGCAGCCACATTTTTAATGGATTTTTGATTGGAAAAATGATTGATTCCCTGATTATCGGAATTCTCTGTCTGATTGCAATGTCCATTTTGAAACTGCCGTATGCGCTGCTTCTCAGTCTGATTGTATGTATTACTAATATGATACCTTATTTCGGACCGATAATTGGTGCAATTCCTGGTGTTATGATTTATCTGTTTATTGATATTCGTTATGCCTTTATCTTTGCTCTTATGATTTTGATTTTGCAGCAGTTTGACGGTCTGTATCTTGGGCCAAAAATTTTGGGTGACCAGACGGGAATTAAGCCTCTTTGGGTTATCTTTGGAATTACAGTTGGCGGTGCCTATTTTGGCGTGATGGGAATGTTCCTTGGTGTACCGGTAGTAGCTGTTATTATGTATCTTTTGCAACTGTTTTTGGATAAAAAGCTGAAAAAGAAAAATATTTCAACCTTTGATTCCAAGTAATCGTTTGATTTCTTCAATGGAGCAGAGGATGCAGTGTATCTTTTTTGAGCATTTTCCATGATTTAATTTTTGACATAATATACGTTTAAAACAAGACATAAAAATAGAACCTTTTTCTTTATTCTATGAAAAAGGTTCTATTATGTTACCAACTAATTAGCGGGAAAGAACAAACCGACAGATTGGTTTTCCTTCTGCGACAAATTTGCTCTCATACTCAGTCATAATATTGCCTTGCAAAAATTCACTGTGGTGTAAATCATAAGTAAGTTCTTTAATATTCCAAATTGGCGAATTTTCGGCTGTTTCAACTGAAAAATCAAACAAATCCCTATTATCGGTCTTAAACTGAATATAACCATCCGGATTTAAAATCGTATGATAAAGATTTAAAAAGCCCTCGCTTGTCAGTCGGCGTTTTGCATGGCGATCTTTTGGCCATGGGTCGGAAAAATTCAAATAAATCCGGTCTACTTCGTGTTCGGCAAAAATATCAGCCAGATATTTTGCATCAAATCGCAGAAAATACAAATTTGGTTTTTCCTCTGCGGTTTGTTTTTCTAAAGCACGGTACAAAACACTCGAATACATTTCAATGCCAATATAATTGATATTCGGATTTTCGGAAGCTAATGTATGAATAAATTGACCTTTTCCCATGCCGATTTCAATGTGCAAAGGATGATTATTGTGAAACAATTCTGACCATTTTCCTTTGTAATCTTCCGGATTCTGAACGACATAGGGGCTTGCCGCAATCACTTCTTTTGAACCTTTGATATTTCGTAAACGCATAGTAATCCTCCATATAGTAAACATTTAAATTATAGCATCATAGTACCATAAATCGAAATTATGTCAAATAAGATGTTGGAAAAATTGGTAAAATCGTGTATGATAGAAGTAATAGTATGATTTTTGGAGGCATGAGATGAAAAAAAGATATGCGGCACTTATTTTTTGTGCAATTGGACTTTTATTAGGAAGCGTTACTTCAGAAGCAAAAAAGAAACCATCGGTTACTGCAGAATCTGCAATTGTAATGGATGTTCAGTCGGGTGCGATTTTATATGAAAAGAATATAGACAAGCGTGAGTATCCGGCGAGTATTACGAAAGTAATGACGGCTCTTGTTGCTATTGAAAATTCGTCGTTGTCGGAGACGGTTACTTATTCAAGAAATGCCGTGACAAATTTGGAGTCAGGTGCTTCTAATATTGAAATTCAGCCGGGCGAAAAATTGTCAATGGAAGACAGTTTATATGCCATTCTTCTTATGTCAGCGAATGAAGCTTGCAATGGTGTGGCGGAGCATGTCGCAGGAAGCATTGATAATTTTGTTGCGATGATGAATCAAAAGGCAAAAGAACTCGGATGTACAGGAACTAATTTTGCAAATGCAAACGGTTTGTGGATGTCAAATCATTATACGACGGCACACGATATGGCATTGATTTCACAGGAAGCCTATAAAAATCCTACATTTGCAAAAATTACCGGAACGAAACGCTATATCATTAATAAAACAAAAAAACATGCAAAACGTTATCTTCATAATCATCATGGTATGCTTTATCCAAGCACATTTACCCAATATTTGTATGAATACTGCGTGGGCGGCAAAACGGGATATACATCAAAGTGTCGTTATACGCTTGTAACTTATGCAAAGAAAAATGGAACAACATTGGTTTCTGTTATCATGCGTGCACCAAATTCCCCTTGGACGGCGCCGGATGCTAATGAGTATACCGATACGACAAGAATTTTGAATTATTGTTTTGAAAATTACAAACGCTATGAAATTGGAACAACGACAGATAATACGGTAAATACAAGTGATTTGTTTACCAAATACAGTTCCTATTATAACCAGCAGTCGGGTCCTTTATCTGTGGAACAGGGAGCCGGAGTTATGCTGCCAAAGGGTGTTACTTTGGACAAGGCACAGAAAAAAGTAATTTATTATGACACACCACAGCAGGTTAGTGCGACAAAGAAAGTAATTGGAAAAATTACATATACTTATAATGGAAAAGAAGCGGGTGGTGCTGAGATTTACTATGAAAATGCGAAAAATCCGACTTTAAATGACAGTATTGACATGTCCGAATGGTTTGTGGATGCGGTAGAAAAAGCGAATGAGGCACCTTTCCCATGGAAAAAGGTTTTAACAATCGGTATTCTTGTAGTTGCCGCTCTTGCAATTACTATTTTGATTCTGTGGTGGATGAGAACCCATAAAGAACAGCGCACACGCCGCAATCGATACAAGAGAGGAAAGAAAAATCGAAATATCAATGAAAGAGGATACTATTATCACAAAAAATAGATAGCAAAATAATATTATGGAGGCATCATGAGAAAGACAAAAATTATTTGCACACTTGGTCCGTCAACTGACAGAGATGGTATTTTGGAACAATGTATCGAAAGTGGTATGAATGTTGCACGCCTGAATTTTTCACATGGCAGCCATGAAGAACAGCAAAAAAGAATTGACAAGCTGTATGAATTAAGAAAGAAATATCAAAAGCCAATTGCTGCTTTGTTAGATACCAAAGGTCCGGAAATTAGACTTGGTGATTTCAAAGATGGTAAAGTCAATTTGAAACAGGGACAAAAGTTTTCTCTTGTAACAAATGAAGTATTGGGGGATGAGACAAAGGCATATGTCACATACAAACAACTTCCGGAAGACGTAGAGCCGGGAACCCGCATTTTGATGGATGATGGGCTGGTGGAAATGATTGTTGAGGCGGTTGACGAGACACAGATTGACTGCGTGATTGTCGGTGACTGTGAATTGAAAAACCATAAAGGCGTTAATGTTCCGGGACTTCATTTGAATATGCCGTACATGAGTGAAAAAGATAAAAGCGATATTATTTTTGGAATCAATAACCACGTAGATTTTATTGCGGCTTCTTTTGTGCGTACCGTAAAAGATATTGAAGATATCCGTGCTTTTCTGCATGAAAATGGCGGTGATGGAATTCATATCATTGCCAAAATCGAGAACCGCGAGGGCGTTGAAAATATTGATGGAATTATTGCAGCGTCGGACGGCATTATGGTTGCACGTGGTGATATGGGCGTGGAACTGCCGGAAGAGGAAGTTCCGATTTTGCAGAAAATGATTATCGGAAAAGTATACGAAGCGGGCAAGCAGGTAATTACGGCAACGCAAATGCTCGATTCGATGATGAAAAATCCAAGACCAACAAGAGCGGAAGTTGCCGATGTGGCAAATGCAATTTACGATGGCACAAGTGCCATTATGCTTTCAGGTGAAACTGCTGCCGGAAAATATCCGGTGGAATCGGTTCAGACGATGGTGCGGATTGCAAATCGCACGGAAGCGGATATTGATTATGAAAAACGTTTTTATCATCGTGGCCGCCATGAAAAACCGGATGTTACAGAGGCTGTTTGTCATGCAACCTGTACAACGGCATACGATTTGAATGCTTCAGCCATCGTTGCGGTGACAAAATCCGGAAGAACCGCACGTATGATTTCCAGATACCGCCCGGCATGTCCGGTTCTCGGTGGAACGACGTCGAAAAGAGTCTGGCGTCAGATGGCAATGTCGTGGGGTGTATGTCCAATATTACTGGATGAGAAAACAGATGTATTTGCTTTGTTTGACCATGCAGTAGACAAAGGAAAATGTTCCGGACTTCTGAAATCAGGTGATTTAGCGGTGATTACATCGGGTGTTCCAATCGGAATATCCGGAACGACAAATATGCTTAAGGTTGTGAATGTAGAGTAAAACGAATCTTCTAAAAAAATATTTGATATGCTGGATTTATTTTATGCGAATAAGCATATGTGTGAAAAGATTCAGCACAAGATAAGTTTTAGGGGGTAAGTTTAATGCTGGATTCACGAAAGCGCGAAATTCGTATAAAAGCTGATTATTTTAGGGCAAATTGTAAAATTGGCAGATATGGTATCATTAATCTGTTCAAAGAATGTGAAAGAATGGGTTATAAATTAGTTAGGTATCCGCTGGGAGAAAATGCAGATCTTGGATTTATGATGAAAACACATTTATTGATGATAGTGTAACAGTAAATGGGAGAAGTACAGATGAAAAAGAACAGGAGGCAAACTATTTTGCCGCTTGTTTGTTAATGCCATCCGATGATGTTCATAGATTTATTGATTTGGAGATTCAAAATTTTCAGGAATGTGGATTATCAGCAATGGATATTGCCAGAATTATGTCTGAGTTTAACGTTAGTTTTGATATGGCATTAAATCGATTGGAAAGCCTAGGTGTGATTAATACAGACCAAAAGATGCGGCTTGATAATATTAAGACAGAGATGAAAGTTGGAAATTTACTTCGCGCGGTTGGTGGTAATAGCAAGCTGAATGAGCCTAGCGAAGTAATTGATATACCGCATGAGTATATTGATTATGTTATCTATAATTATAATCATAATGCAATTCCAAAAGAAACATTGGAACGTGTACTCGCTTATTATAAACTTGTCATAGATGATGTAAGTGACAAAATTGTTGAGTTCTCTGATGACGATGATGATTTAGATAATTTGATAGGAGAAATAGACGATTGAGAGTCTCTTTAGATACAAATGTTATTATTCATTTCTATAAGGCTGGTCTTGAGAATATTTTGTTTGATTTCTTTGATGAAGGGGTATTTATCTACGAGCAGATTCGCAATATTGAATTATATACAGATCAGAAGTTGAAGGATTTACAGATATATAAGATTTTTGAATATAATTTTTCGGAAAATAGAAACCTGTATGGTACTGGTGATTTGGGTGAAGTATATGTCATTATTACAATTTGAAGATGAGGTAATGCCATTTACTTTTGCTGATGTTTTGATATTACGCTATTTGGTTGGCAATGCTGATGAAAATCAAACAGTGAATGACTTTAACATGATTAATAACTCATCAAGTTTGAATTGGTCTTTTAAGAGTCAAGTGAGTAAGTTATTGTGATTGATGTAAAATACTATTCCTAACAAAGAAGTCACAAAACATATTTGACAAAATATAAAAATAATCATATACTAACGATAAGTAAAAAATGTATTTACTTCTTGAAAGTGGGTGACAATATGTTATATGATTATTTAGTTAACAATTATGAAAAAGGCGAACCAATTTTTCTCATGGATATTGTTATTAAAGGAATGACAGAGGAAAATATAAGGTATCATTTAAAAAAAATGACAGATGAAGGGATAATTGACCGATTTGATTCAGGAATTTACTATATTCCTAGGATTAATATTTTTGGTGAAAAATCTACTATTTCTGCTGAGACAGTTGCGCTTCATAAATATGTTTATCGTAGGGGAAAGAGAGTTGGTTTTTATTCAGGCTACACTCTTGCAAACCGGCTTGGGTTATCAACTCAAGTACCAATTAAGGAGGAGATTACTAGTAATTACGCACCTGCACAGGTTAGAGAAGTTAGCATTAAAAATCAAAAATATTTGATTCGAAGACCTGCGGTTACAATTACGGAGGAAAATGCATATGTTCTTCAATTACTTGATTGTTTGAAGGATATTGATAAATCAGCAGAGGAAGATATGAAAAAATGTGGAAAGATTTTGACAAACTATGCTAATGAACACAGAATTACAAGAGAGCAGGTGGATAAGTTATTGGCATATTATCCGTTGAAAATCTATAAAGCAATTTATGAAACAGGGGTGAAATATGTATCTGCATGAAGATAAAGAAATTATTATTTTTCAGACGATTATGTTGCATATGAAGATACGATAAAACAAATGAGAAAATTGGCAAAGATGATAAAGGAAGTCACTTGATAAATAAACTCCCCCTTCGTTGTCATAACAACGTATATTTTCCTATAATTATACTATATTAAATGGTATACTAATATCACAAATATACAGGAGGAAATAAAAATGACAGGAATAAAAAATATGGATATGTCGAAGGTTTTGGTTTTAAAGGATGAAGTAGCTTACCAGCCAGGACAAGTAGTATCAAAGACATTAGCACAGAATGAGCATTTGAGTGTAACTTTATTTGCATTTGATAAGGGCGAGGAAATCAGTACACATGAATCAGGCGGTGATGCCTTTGTTACTTGTCTTGATGGCGTTGGCAAAATCACAATTGATGGTGTTGATTATGAACTTCATGAAGGGGAGTCTATTGTTATGCCGGCAAAACACCCTCATGCTGTATTTGGAAAAGAGCAGTTTAAAATGTTGTTAGTTGTAGTTTTTTAATTAAGGAGATTTACCATGCCGTTTCAGTACAAGGTATCAGAAGATAAAAAAGTCCGTGTCATTATTGACACGGATGCTGCCTGTGAGGCAGATGACCCATTTGCAATTGCCCACGCGTTGATGTGCCAGAAGTTTGACGTGAGGGCAATTTTTGCTGAGCAGTTTAATCGAGAGGGAAGTACGCGACAGAGTTACGAAGAAATTTTGACGGTTTTGCGTGCAATGAAAAAAGAAGTTCCCGTTTTTATGGGAGAGGAAACAAAAATTTCTGAGAAAAAACAGGGCGAGGAAGTTTCACCTGCGGCTGACTTTTTGATTGAAGAAGCAATGAGGGTGGATGAAAAACCATTGTTTGTGCTATGCATTGGGGCGATTACCAATGTGGCGAGTGCGATGATGAAAAAGAAGGAAATTGCAAAACACATGACGATTGTGTGGATTGGTGGACAGGGGCATGCGTACAGCACGCCTGAAGTGCGTGAGTTCAATGCGGGAAATGATGTTGAGGCGATTAACTATGTGTTAAACAGTGGTGTGAATTTTTGGCAGATTCCAAATGATGTGTATGGAAAAATGAGAATTAGTCTTGCTGAGATTGAGAGACGGATTGCGCCATGCGGAGAAATTGGAAGACATTTATTTGAAAATATGGAAACATATAATCATTCGGAACATGCGGGATGGACAGCAGGGGAGAGCTGGACATTAGGTGATTCGCCGGCGGTTGGTGTGGTGCTTGATCCGGATTGTGGATTTTATCATGAAACCGAGGCGCCGATTATACTTGATGACACGACCAATAAATTTGAAAAAGGAAGACCGAAAATTCGGGTGTATACATCGGTGGATTCGCGGTTTATTCTGGAAGATTTTATTGCGAAACTGGAAGTTTTATATGGAAAGGGTTCCGATACAAAATAGATACAAAAAAGATGTATGATAGCAGGTGGTAAGGAGGATGTAAATGACAAAGATACTGATTGTGGAAGATGAAGAGGCAATTTCTGACTTGATTAAAATGAGCCTTACGAAGGCGGGATATCACTGTGAACAGGCGATGGACGGATTGGAAGCGGCAGATTGTATCGAGAATAATAATTATGATTTGATTCTTCTTGATATCATGCTTCCGGAAATTAATGGATATGAATTGCTGGAATACATAAAAACAAAAGAAACGCCCGTTATTTTTATTACGGCGATGGGCGAATTGAATGACCGTGTGAAAGGGCTTCGCGCAGGTGCTGATGATTACATTACAAAACCATTTGAAATGATTGAGCTTTTGGCGCGTGTGGAAACGGTTTTGCGGCGTTACCACAAAGTGGGTGGCACGATTGAGATTTTTGATACGGTAATTGATGTTTCTTCGCGGACAGTTACGCAGAATGGAAAGCAGATTATGCTTACGCTCAAAGAGTTTGAACTGCTTTTGTTTTTTGTGCGCAATAAAAATATTGCTTTGTATCGTGAAACAATTTATGAAAATATATGGGAAAATGATTATATGGGTGACAGCCGTACCGTAGATTTACATGTGCAGAGGCTGCGGAAGAAAATGAACTGGGGAAATCGAATTAAATCGGTTTACAAAGTTGGATATCGGCTGGAGGTGTAACGTGAAATTTTACTGGAAAATGTTTATTAGTTTTTTTATACTTATTTCCCTTACGTTTGCGGTCAGCGGAACATGGATGATTTCTGCTTCTTTCAAAACCTCTTTGCAGCGGGAAATTGAGATGGGGATGAGCCGGAATGAGCTGTATCGAACTGCTTTGCAAAATGCGGTGAGTGCCGTGCCGGCAGATTATTTTACAAAACAAAATCATTCTATGAAAGAAATCATAAGTTCACTGCAGGAAAGTCTCTTGGAAAAAGGCACTGATTTTTTTGTGTACAATAAAAAGAAGAAAACGATTTTTTCTTCGACGAAAAAAACAGAAGACGTTTCTTTGTTAGAAAATGTTGATAAGTCCCACAAAATTTATCAGGTCTGTCAAAAAGGTGAAAATTATTATCTGCGGACAGTCAGTTATTTATTTGTGACAGCGGATATGAATGGATATTATATTGAGACGCAAACGAATTTGCAGGAAATTTTTCAAAAGCGGGATGACATGACAAAGATGTATCATTACATCGTTTTGATTGTTTTGATATGCTGCGCGGTTTTGTCGTTTGTGATTTCGTATCTATTAACCTATCGGGTTCGAGCGCTGTCCGTGACGGCGCGGGCGTTTGCCAGAGGGCAGATGGAAGAACGTGCTAAAATCCGGGGAACGGATGAAATTGCAAAGCTTGCCATTGACTTTAACCAGATGGCAGATGAACTTCAGGAAAAAATGGAGCAGTTGGAGGAACACGTAAAGAGCCAGGAAGCGTTTACCGCTGCATTTGCCCACGAATTGAAAACACCACTGACGTCGATTATTGGTTATGCGGAATTGCTCCGCTCGATGTCTCTTTCAAAAGAGGAAGAACTGACGGCGGCAAACTATATTTTTTCACAGGGAAAACGGTTAGAATCACTCTCGTATAAATTGCTGGAATTGTTTGTTTTGCAAAAAGGTGAAATTTCTTTTTTGCCGGTAAATGTAGGAGAGGCGATTGAAGAGGTCAAACAGATTACAGCACAGGGACTTCAAAAAAAGGAAGTTATTTTGGAGGCATCATTTGATGAGGCAGTGCTTTTGCTGGAAAAAGATTTATTTATTTCCCTTTTAGTAAACTTGGTGGATAATGCTGCAAAGGCATCGCAGGCCGGCGGGCATATCCGGCTGACTGGTAAATGTGAAGAAAACCGCTATGCCATTATGGTAAGAGATGAAGGAAAAGGAATTCCGGAAAGCGAGATTAAAAATATTTTGGAGCCTTTTTATATGGTTGACAAATCTCGCTCCCGCAAAGAGGGGGGCGCAGGACTTGGTATGACGCTTTGTGCTGAAATTGTCCGTTTGCATCATGCAGAATGGAAAATTGAAAGCAAAGAAAATGAGGGAACAAAAATTACGATTTGGTTTTCTTTGGAGGGCGAAGAATGAAAAAAGGAATCAGAATTTTTTTGATGATTGTGGTGGTCGTTTTAGTTTTTGCCGGTGTACAGTGGGTGCCAAATATCGTGAATCAAATGCAGGAAAAAAAGGATTTAGGGCAGGCTGTGATTACGAAAGATTCAACATCGAAAAAGAATATAGGAATGCAATTATCGTATGCCGAAAAAATGGATATTTTGTCGGCATCGCCAAATCAGCTCTATTTGTTTAAAACGAAAAATAAAAAGCAGCTTTTGGAATACGATGGCAAATTTTTTGAAAAGCTGAATACACAATTGAAAAAATTTACGGAGTTAAAAATTATGGATTTTTCAAGGTTATCCAAAAATCTTGAAAAAAGTTTCAAACAGGCATCGTATTATTCGATTCAGCAGGAGTACGGAACCAATGGATTTCCAATTTGGATTTTATCTTTTTCATATAAAAATTCCGATTATTGGATTGGGTTTGATTTGGCACTTGAAAAGATTCTATATTTTAGTGCTGAGGGAGGAGAACCATTAAAATTTTTAACTAGAAATCATGTATCGGAGAAAGCAGGGGCGGCGAAATTTATAAAAAGAATTAAAAGGAAATTAGAAGAATATTATGGTGCAAAATGGGAAAAAGAAAGTTACAGCCATGATATGATTGCCAGGTTAATATTAGTTCAAAATATTGCCGTTTTTTCCAATAAGAACAATAGTGTTGTTCCTGTGAGAACCGTAATATGGGAAAATCCGACTGCCGGCAAATACAGTAATATAAAGATTAGTTTGGGTGGAATCGCATCGGAGGATGATTTCGATATGTCGGGTTCTTTATATTCCAATGGTTATGCGGTTTCAAGCACGATGAAATGATACAAAAAAGATACCTTCTTTTGGGCAAAAAGATACAAGTTCATTTTATGATTGTATCGTAGTCTGAAAGGAGGTCTTTTTGTGAGTAAAAGAAGCAGACGATACTTAATTTTAATTCTGGTTTTTGTGCTTTTCTTTGACAGCATTTTAGTTGGTATGTATTTGATGATTGATGCAAAAGGAGATAAGACGGAAAACCAAAATAGGATGGGGATGGGGCAAGTGGAGCAGAAGGTAGAATCTGTAAAAGCAGTAAAGCAGAAAAAAGGGGATTCACTTTTGGTGTTAGTAAACAAAGACAACAAAATGCCGGAAGATTTTTATCTGCCTTTGGTTCGTCTGAAAAATGGAAAATTTGTCGCAGAAAAAATGTATGCCTCACTTAGGGCTATGTGGTTTGATTGTGAAAGGGAAAATCCGGGTTACTCAATTGTTGTTTCCAGTGCTTACCGCAGTCATGCAAAACAAAGCAAGCTTTTACAAGAGGAAATTCAAAAAAATGAGCGGCTGGGAATGAGCTCGAAAGCGGCAAAAAAGGATGCACTCCGCACGGTTGCGCCACCCGGATTTAGTGAACATCAAACAGGACTGTGTGTGGATATCACGGCAAAGAATTTTCAATTATTAAACAGCGCACAGGAGAATACGCCGGAGAACAAATGGTTACAAAAGCACTGTAAAGATTATGGATTTGTGCTTCGTTATCCAAAAGGGCGTGAAACAGTAACCGGCTATTCGTATGAGCCGTGGCATTTTCGTTATGTAGGAAAAAAAGTCGCAAAAGAAATTACGCGGCGGGGCATTACGCTGGAAGAGTATGTCCGGGAGCAGTAGTTAAATATTTGTTGCCAGTTTTTTGGGATTGCAGTAATTTAATAGAAACCAAAAAAATACTAACAAACATTTTATCCCACCAACAATTTATGATATGATAAAAACAACCAAATCTATAAAATAGACACATTTACATAAAATATCCACCTATTACTTTTTTTCATGGCAGATTATAATTATTGTGTCGGGGGGTGAAAGAATGCTTCGAATGGAAATTGCGCTTATTATCATTTTAGGATTTATTGCGTATATGTATTATTCGGCAGAGAGAAAACATACGAAATTACACCGGACATTTTCTGTTTTGCTGCTGGTTGTAATCGTTCATCTTGTTTTTGATGCGGTAACGATTTATACGGTAAATCATTTGGAGCAGGTGTCAATCGCAGTAAACGATGCATTTCACCGGGTGTTTGTCGGAACGATGGCAGGTGTCTTGTACTTGTTTTACCGGTACATTGCTGCTGTTGTGGAGGAAGAGACCAAGAAAAAAATGATTTTTGACTGGCCGGCGAAAATCTTTTTGATTGTGTTGGAAATCATTGCACTTGTTTTTCCGATTGCATACATACAAACGCCAAATGGAAACTATTCGGCAGGTGCTTATGTGATTGCCAGTTATGGCGGAGTCGCGATTTATCTGGCACTGTGTGCAGGAATTTTAATCTGGAACTGGAAACAGATTCATGTGAAGAAAAAGTTTGCGATTGGAGTAGCACTTTGGGTTGAATTTTTGGTGTGCGGCTTGCAGGGGGCATACCCAACGTGGCTAATCAGTGGAATGGGAATTACATTGATGACGTTGTCCTTTTATCTGACTTTGGAAAATCCGGATATTCTCAGGGCTGAATTGACGGAGCAGAAAATGTCGATGCTGTATTTGAAAAGTCAGGTAAATCCACATTTTCTTTATAACACACTCGACACAATACGAATTCAGGCGCAGCTTAACGGGGATAAAAAAGTGGCGGATTTGTTGATGCGGCTGGTCGATTTTTTCCGCATCAGCGTAAAAGTGGACAGACAGATGGTAGCACTGGATGATGAGCTGGAATTGTTAGAAGCTTATATGGATTTGATGTGTTACCGATATCCGAATCTTCATTGTGAATACGATATAGACCCGGATTTGGGAGGAAGTCTTGTTCCGAATTTTATTTTACAGCCACTTGTTGAAAATAGTTTGCTGCACGGCTTGAAAAACAAAGGGTACCGGGGGGAGGTTGTCATTACGGCAAAAAAAGAGGGGAATGCAATCGAAATCCTGATTCGCGACAGCGGAAGTGGATTTACGGATGGCAGGAAAGATATCATTGATGAGATGCTTCTTCACTACGACAAGAAGCAGGCAAAACTAGAGGGAAACAGCATTGGTATTTTAAATGTGCAAAAAAGAATCAAATTGCTGTGTGGTCCAAAGTATGGACTCAGTTATATGGAAAATGAAACCGGCGGAGTGACGGCACGATTACTGCTGCCGCATGAGGAGGACGCAAAATGAAAAAACTGCGAGTGCTGCTGGTCGATGACGAGATAATGATTCGGGAAGGGTTTAAAAAGTTGTTTGACTGGGAAGCCCATGAGTGTGTCGTTGTCGGCGAGGCAGCGGATGGAATGGAAGCAATTACAAAAATTGATGAGGAGCAGCCTGATATTGTGATTATGGATATTAATATTCCGATTATTAACGGCCTGAAAGTGATTCAGTTAAGCCGGGTGAAATATCCGTCCATGGCTTTTGTGATTGTTTCCGGTTACGATGATTTTTCATATTGCAGGGAGGCTCTGCGGCTGCAGATTACGGACTATATTTTGAAGCCGGTCAATTACGAGGAATTTGGCTCTTGTATTGACCGGTTGAAAATTAGTCTCTATAATAACGAAGTAAAGGAAAAACCGGTTGTGAAAAAAGAACGTGTCATAACCGGAATTACAAAATATATGCAGGAACATCTTTCGGAAGACGTTAGTTTGCATATTCTTTCGGAAGAATTTCATTTAAATTCGCAGTACATCAGTCAGTTATTTAAAAACGAAATAGGGGTAAATTTTCTGACATACCTTACAAACATTCGGATGGAGCACGCAAAAAAACTGCTGCTTTCATCCTCGCTTTCGATCGCGGAAGTTTCAGAGCAGTCCGGTTATGGTGATTACCGCGTGTTTACGAAAGTATTTAAGAAATCAGAGGGAATTACACCATCGCAGTACCGGCGTGACTTCCTTTCCCAATAATTATAAGGAGTGAAAGAAAATGTTAAGAATAGAGAATTTGACAAAAACGTATGGTGAAAAAAGGGCAGTAGATAATCTTTCCCTTCATATTGCGCCGGGTGAAATTTATGGTTTTATCGGTCACAATGGAGCGGGAAAAACGACAACACTGAAAGCGGTTGTCGGGATTCTTCAATTTGATAAAGGCGAAGTTTTCATTAAAGGAGAATCCATCCGCAAAAATCCGCTTGCCTGCAAACAAAAAATTGCTTATATTCCGGATAATCCGGATTTGTATGAATTTATGACAGGAATCAAATTCTTAAATTTTATTGCGGATATTTTTGGCGTGACAGAAGAAAAACGGCAGGAGAGAATCCGCAAATATGCTGATTTGTTTGAGATGACAGAAAATCTTGCGCAGCCGATTGCTTCCTACTCACATGGTATGAAGCAAAAACTTGCGATTATATCTGCGTGGATTCATGAGCCAAAGTTAATTATAATGGATGAGCCGTTTGTCGGACTTGACCCGAAAGCAGCACACATTTTAAAACAGATGATGCGTGAGATATGTGATGAGGGAGGTGCTATCTTTTTCTCCACACACGTACTGGAAGTGGCAGAAAAATTGTGTGACAAAGTGGCGATTATCCGTAATGGACAATTGATTCAATCCGGTACCATGCAGGAAGTAAAGGGTGACGACAGCTTAGAAGAGGTATTTTTGGAATTGGAGGGAGAATGATGTTTCGTATACTTTTGAAAAAACAGATGACAGAAATTTTCCGTGCCTATTTTTATGATGCCAAAAAGAACAAAAAACGATCGGTTTTTTCTACCGTTTTGTTCTTTGGTTTTTTCATTATTCTTATGGTTGGTATTGTGGGAGGAATGTTTGCTTATTTGGCAGATTCTTTATGCAAACCATTTGCCATGGTAAATATGAAATGGCTGTATTTTCTTATTATGGGAATGATTGCAATTGCACTTGGCACATTCGGAAGTGTGTTTAATACCTATTCCGGTTTGTATTTGTCAAAGGATAATGATTTATTGTTGTCCATGCCAATTCCTATCCGGAGTATTCTGACAATAAGGCTTGTCAGTGTGTACTTAATGGGACTCATGTATTCGGCAATTGTGATGCTGCCGGCAGTTATTGTTTATTGGATTGAAGTTGAGGCAACACCTTTAACCGTTGTTGGTCCGGTGCTGTTGATTTTGTTAATTTCTCTTTTGGTATTAATTTTATCCTGTGTGCTTGGCTGGTGCGTGGCAAAGATAAGCTTGAAGTTAAAGAATAAAAGTTTTATTACCGTGATTTTGTCACTATGTTTTTTTGCCCTGTATTATTTTGTTTATTTTAAAGCGCAGGATTTGATTCAAAATCTTCTTATGAATGCGGCTGTTTACGGAGAAAAAGTAAAGGGGAGTGCATATCCGTTTTATCTGTTTGGAAAAATCGGAGAGGGCGACCTTTTAGCAATGCTTCTCTACACGGCTGTCATTGCCGTGTTATGTGCACTGACATTTGTTGTTTTGTCGCGGAGTTTTATTAAGATTGCGACTTCGAGCGGCAGTGTGAAAAAGGTTGTTTACAAAGAGAAAAAAGAAAAGAGAAAAACGCCTTTTATGGCAATTTTGCAGAAGGAGTTTGGGCGGTTTTTATCGAGTCCGAATTATATGCTCAATTGCGGGCTTGGTGTGATTGCACTTCCAATTGTTGGTGTTGTCATGTTTTTTAAGGGAAATGACATTTTGGATTTCATGAATATGATTTTCGGAAGCGAAAGAGAGGGCATGCTAATTGTCCTTGTTGTGACTGCACTTAGTTTATTAGCGTCGATGAATGACATGGTTGTTCCGTCGGTATCGCTGGAAGGAAAAAATATTTGGATTGCACAGTCATTGCCGATGGATTTGTGGCAGGTGCTTCGTGCCAAACTTAGCGTGCAGCTCTTGCTTACCATCGTGCCGCTTATTGTGTGCGAAATCTGTTTTGCAATTGTACTGCCAAGTCATGGGATAGAAACTATTCTTGGTTTGATAGTGCCGATTGTGTTTGCAATCTTCCTTACATTGTTTGGATTGTTTCTTGGATTGCAGATGCCAAATCTATCCTGGACAAATGAGCTGGCGCCGATTAAGCAGAGTCTTAGTGTTGTGATTTCGATGTTTGGTGGATGGGTTGTTTCCATAGTGCTGTCGGTGCTTTATTATACGACGGCGTATCCAATGGGAGTTTCTTTGTATTTTGCGGTGATTTTGGTTGCATTTGCGATAGCAAGTGTGGTACTTTGTATATGGTTGAAAAAGAAGGGAACAATTATTTTTGCCAATTTATCAGCGTAAAGTCAGAAAGGGAAGCATTATGAGCAATGGATTTGTTATGATAACGGGAGCAAGTTCCGGGATAGGAAAAGCGTTTGCTGCGCAGTTCGCAAAAAAAGGTTATGATTTGATTCTGGTGGCGAGACGGAAAGAGCGATTGCAGGAACTCGCAGAGGAATGGACGAAAAAGGGACGCAAATGCCTTGTTCTGACGGCTGACCTTGCGAAGAAAAAGGAATGCCGCAAGATAATGGAAGAAGTAGAAAAATTACCGGTAAAGGTATTTATTAATAATGCAGGTTTTGGCGACTGCGGCAGTTTTTTAGAGACGGATTTAAGTAAAGAAATGGAAATGATTCACGTCAATATTCGTGCGATGCATTTTCTTATGAAGCAGATGCTCTGCCAGATGGAAAAACAGGGAGAGGGTTCGATTCTTAATGTTGCATCTTCTGCAGGACTCTTCCCGGCCGGTCCCTATATGGCGACTTATTATGCGACAAAATCGTATGTCACAAGTCTGACGCGTGCCGTGGCACTTGAATTAAAGGAAAAGAAAAGTAATGTGTATGTGGGTGCACTCTGTCCGGGACCGGTTGACACCGAATTTAATAAAGTGGCAAATGTAGAATTTGCAATACCGTCTATCACACCGACATACTGCGCTGCTTATGCAATTCGTAAAATGGAAAAACGAAAAATCGTAATTGTTCCGAAAAATAAAATGAAAGTGCTCGCATTTATCAGTAGAGTTCTGCCGCAGAGCCTGGTTATCCGCATGACCGCACGGCAGCAGAAGAAGAAGCGGAGCCGGTAGGTTTTTGGGGGAGGCCAAAAAAAAGGGTTGCGTTTTGTGAGCGCTTTCGCTAGACAAACGCAACTCTTTTTTTTTGATAAGTTACGGCCTCTTCCCAAAAGGTTACCGATAACTGAGTTATAGAAATTGGTCGTTTGAAATGTTTTTTTTTGAGGGTGGGGGAGGTAATGCAACCTTTTGAGCAAAATTAAGTAAAAAAAGTTGTTTCCTACGGAATTACGGAAAACAAAAAAGTACCAACGAACACTTGACACAGTGCCGAAATGCTGATAAACAGGGCGTTTGTGAGAATTCAAAGGTGCCGGATAATGAGAATAGGGCACTGGCGGAGGAGAGCCAGCAAGTTATATGAGCTTTGCATTGAAGCCAGGCGGATTGCAGGGATATGTGGAAGCTATGGCGGAGTTTAATTAAACACGAAGTGAAATGACACCGGTCAGAGAAATCTGACCGGTGTTTTTTCATCCTGATAAATTGAAGATTGCAAATTGAAATGTTCAATTTCTAATTGTGAAAGAATAGAAATGGTGGTATACTGAGATATAGTTAGACATTTCGTGTTAGGTATTCCTGGAGGATAACGATGACAGTTAATTACGATAAGTTGTGGAACATATTAAATGAACGTGGAATGATGAAAACGGAGCTTATAAAAGAGGCAAAGATAAGCACAAATGCTATGGCAAAATTGGGCAAGAATGAAGATGTCCGAGTGGGAGTATTGGCAAAGATTTGTGTGGCGCTAGGGTGTAAGCTGGATGATATTGTAGAGATAGAGTCCTGATAATGGGACAGGGTTTGTGAGAAGATTTTATATGGGGTAGTGGAATTTTTGTTTACTTGAACTTCCGATAATACAAAATTATGAGAAGTTTAAAGATGTGTGAAGGAGGTAGCGATGGTTTCAAATTTTGATTTTTTGAAGAAAGATTTTCCGGTTCTTTCAAATTTTGGAGAAATGGCTGAGAAATATTGTTACTCTGATTCAAATTCATGTTTAATGAAGTTGGGTATGATTGGAGAAACTATTGTAAATTTAATGTTTACATATGATAGAATTGCATTTCCACATGATAACACAGCAGTTGCACGTATAGACAAATTAAGTAGAGAAGGGTTACTTACAAGTGATTTAGTTGCTATTTTGCATGGTCTTAGAAAGGTAAGAAATAAAGCAGTACATGAAAATTATGCTTCGATAGCAGATGACAAAACATTTTTGCCGATGGCACACAGTCTCTGTGAATGGTTTATGCAGACCTATGGAGATTGGAATTATTCTCATAAAGATTTTGTCATGCCGGAAGAAAATACAGTATTAGGTACAGTTGATAAAGAGGCTGAAGAGAAAAAGGAATCAGAACTCACAAAGTTAGCAGAACAAATGGCAGCAGCGGCTCCGATTATTGAACAGACAGAGCGTAAGAAGCAAGCTTATAAAGCAGCCAATCAAAGACCAAAAACAGAAGCGGAAACTCGTTTCTTGATTGATGAACAATTACGAATGGTAGGATGGGATGCAGATACCGAAAATCTGCGCTACTCCAAGGGAACTCGTCCTACAAAAGGTAGAAATCTCGCAATCGCTGAATATCCTACGAATTCTAAAGTGGGAAATAGAGGATATGCAGATTATGCACTTTTTGTAGGAGAGAAATTAGTTGGTATTATCGAAGCAAAAGCTATTCATAAGGATATCCCTTCTGTTATTGATTATCAAGGAAAAGACTATCCAAGATGTATTCGAAAAGAAGATGAGAAATACGTTATAGATACATGGGGAGAATTTAAAGTTCCATTTACCTTTGCAACAAATGGAAGACCTTACCTTGAGCAGTATAAGACAAAATCCGGTATCTGGTTTTTGGATTTAAGGAAACCGGATAATTCGCCGATGGCATTACGGGGCTGGATGAGTCCCGATGGAATGGAAGAATTGCTTGCTGCGGATATAGAAGGTAAGAATAAGAATCTGAAGGAAATGTCATATGACCTTTTGACAGATAAAGACGGACTGAATTTGAGACCTTATCAGCTGAATGCAATTAGGGCGGCAGAAGAGGCTGTTATTAGCGGAAAGCAAACCGCATTATTAGCAATGGCTACCGGTACAGGTAAAACAAGAACTGTATTAGGTATGATTTACCGATTCCTTAAGACAGAGAGATTTCGTCGCATCTTATTTTTGGTAGACCGTACAGCATTAGGAGAACAGGCTCAGGATGTTTTCGAAGAAGTAAAAATGGAAGATCTCCTCACGCTTGATGATATTTATAATATTAAAGGTTTAGAAGACAAAACAATTGATAAGGAGACTCGTATCCACATTTCGACTGTTCAGGGAATGGTTAAGCGAATTATGTACAATGATGGTGAAACCATGCCTGCTGTTTCAGATTATGATTTGCTCATAATAGATGAAGCACACCGCGGATACATCCTAGACAAAGAAATGGGAGAAGATGAGGCTCTTTATAGAGACCAAAGAGAATATCAGAGTAAGTATAGGTCAGTTATAGAATATTTTAATGCTGTGAAAATTGCACTTACAGCAACACCGGCATTACAGACTACAGAAATCTTTGGAGAACCGGTTTTTAAATATACCTATCGTGAGGCTGTTATTGAGGGATATTTGGTAGATCATGATGCACCTCATGAGTTAAAGACTAAATTAAATACAGAAGGTATTCATTATAAAAAGGGTGATGCGGTTACAATATATGACCCAATCACCGGAGAAATCGAAAATAGTGAGTTGATAGAGGATGAACTGGATTTTGATGTAGATTCATTTAATAAGCAGGTTATAGTAGAATCCTTTAATAGAACGGTTTTGGAAGAAATAGCAAAAAATATAGATCCAGAATCCCCGAGGGAACAGGGGAAAACATTGATTTATGCTGTTAATGATGACCATGCAGATATGATTGTATCAATACTCAAGGATATTTACACAGAATATGGTGTTGATAATGATGCAATTATGAAGATTACTGGCAGTGTAGCCAACGGAAATAAAAAGAAAATACAAGAGGCAATAAAGCGTTTCAAAAATGAAGATTATCCATCCATTGTTGTCACGGTTGATTTGTTGACAACAGGTATTGATGTACCTTCGATTTCAACGTTAGTGTTTATGCGCCGTGTTAAATCCCGTATTTTGTTTGAGCAGATGTTGGGACGTGCTACACGTTTGTGCAAAGAGATTCACAAGACACATTTTGATATTTATGACCCTGTTGGTGTTTACGATGCTTTAGAGGATGTCAATACAATGAAACCAGTAGTAGCAAATCCAAGCACATCATTTACACAGTTATTAGATGGTTTAGAGGAATTGAATGATGAAGCACACGTAAAGAATCAGATTAATCAGGTAATCGCAAAGCTACAGCGTAAAAAGAAAAATATTGATGCAAAAACGATGGAGCATTTCATTGATATGTCAGGAGGAATGGACCCGACACAGTTTGTAGTTGATATTCAAAAACGCAGTCCGGAAGATGCTAAAAAGAGATTGTTGGCATATTACGATTTATTTCGTATGCTTCAGGAAAGTAAGCCAAATGGTGGCAGACCTGTTGTTATTTCTGATAAACAAGATACTTTTATTGAAGAGAGAAGGGGTTACGGAAATAAAGATGTCCGCCCAGAAGATTACATAGATGCATTCTCAAGCTATATTCAAAATAATATCAATGAGATTGCAGCATTAAAAATTATCTGTACAAATCCGCGTGAACTTACCAGGGATAGCTTGAAGTCCCTGATGCTTACGTTGGATAGAGAGGGATATACAACACAGCAATTAAATACGGCAATATCACAATTGACAAATGAGGAAATGGCAGCAGATATTATAAGCTTGATTCGCAGATATGCTATAGGTTCAGTGCTTATCGGCCATGAGGCAAGAATTAGAAAGGCTGTGGATCGATTGCGAAAAGCACATTCTTTTACTATGCAGGAACAAAACTGGATTAAGAGAATGGAAGATTATTTGCTGAATGAATCAGTACTGAATATTACAGTATTTGATGAGGACAGTCGTTTCAAATCTCAGGGTGGATTTGCGAAGATAAATAAAATATTTAGTGACAAATTAGAAAGTGTCGTTTTAGAACTCAATGAGTATCTATACGATGATGGAGGAAGAACTGCATGACAACACAAGAAATCGTATCAAAACTTTGGAATCTCTGTAATGTGTTAAGAGATGATGGCATTACATATCATCAGTATGTAACAGAGCTTACATATATTCTATTCTTAAAGATGGCGAAAGAAACCGGTGCAGAGAAGCAGATACCAGAAGATTATCGTTGGGATGTATTGAAGTCAAAAAGCGGAGTTGAATTAAAGAAATTTTATAAAGAATTGCTCAATCATTTGGGCGAGAATTGTACAGGACGAGTAAGAGAAATTTACCAAGGCTCTGCGACTAATATCGAGGAGCCGAAGAACCTCGAAAAAATCATTACAACGATTGATGGTCTTGATTGGTTTTCTGCTCGCGAAGAAGGACTTGGTAATCTATATGAAGGATTATTGGAGAAAAATGCGAACGAAAAGAAATCCGGAGCAGGTCAGTATTTTACACCTAGAGTCCTTATTGATGTGATGACAAGATTGATGAAACCACAGCCGGGAGAACGCTGTAATGACCCGGCCTGTGGAACGTTTGGATTCATGATTTCTGCAAGCCAGTATGTGAGAGAGAATACAGATGATTTATTCCAATTAGATGCGGATACTGCAAAATTCGAAAGAGAAGAGGCGTTTACCGGCTGTGAGCTTGTGCATGATACACATAGACTTGCATTGATGAATGCAATGCTACATGATATTGAAGGTGAAATAAAGCTGGCAGATACTTTATCCAATGCTGGAAAAGAAATGAAAGGATATGATGTAGTATTAACGAACCCGCCTTTTGGGACCAAGAAGGGTGGAGAGCGTGCTACAAGAGACGACTTTACCTTTCCAACCAGTAATAAGCAGCTAAATTTCCTGCAGCATATTTACAGAAGTTTGAATACAGATGGCAAAGCAAGAGCAGCAGTTGTATTGCCGGATAATGTTTTATTTGCAGATGGAGATGGCGAAAAAATTCGTAAAGACCTTATGGAAAAATGCAATCTGCATACAATCCTTAGATTGCCTACCGGTATTTTCTATGCTCAGGGAGTAAAGACAAATGTATTATTCTTTACGAGAGGTAAAACGGACAAGGCGAATACTAAAGAAGTTTGGATATATGACCTCAGAAATGACATGCCATCATTTGGAAAGACAAATCCTTTGAAAAAAAAAGATTTTGATGACTTTGTTGCTTGCTATGCGGATGGTGATTTGTCAGCACGTAAAGAAACATACAGTGAAGAAAATCCGAATGGAAGATGGAGAAAATTCACATATGATGAAATTTTGGCAAGGGATAAAACAAGTCTTGATATTACATGGATGAAGAGTGATTCGGGGACAGATGATTACACTCTTGCAGAATTGTTAGAACAAATAAAAGAAAAGTCATCCAACATATCTAAGGCGGTTGCGGAATTGGAAGCACTTATAGGAGAGGTGGAAGAATAATGGATACAAAAGCATTACGACAAAAAATTCTTGACCTTGCTATTCGCGGTAAATTAGTTCCACAGGATCCAAACGATGAACCAGCATCCGTATTGCTGGAGCGTATCAGAGCTGAAAAACAACAGATGGTCAAGGAGGGTAAGTTAAAACCTAAGGATATTAAGAATGATACAATCATATTTGTTGGTGAGGATAATTTACATTATGAGAAGTTTCAAGATGGTAGTGTAAAATGTATTGAAGATGAGATACCTTTTGAAGTGCCGGAAGGATGGAGTTGGGCACGTTTAAATCAGATATTTAATTTCATAGATTACCGAGGATCGACGCCAACAAAAATTTCCTCTGGTGTACCACTTATAACAGCAAAAAATGTAAAATCTGGGTATATTGATTATACGGTTGATGACTATATAAGTGAAGACGAATATGCAGACAGACAACAAAGAGGAATTTCATGTTATGGAGATATTCTATTTACAACAGAAGCTCCATTGGGGAATGCTGCTATTGCTGATTTAGATAAATTTAGTGCGGGGCAACGCCTTATAACATTTCAGCATTACGGAAATCAGAAACTAAATAATACGAACTTTTTATATTTCCTTTTATCTGATTTTTTTCAAAACCAGTTAAATGCTAATAAAACAGGAAGTACAGTTGCAGGTATAAAAGCTGCTATTTTAAAAGGACTGTTTCTTCCCGTTCCGCCTATAGAAGAACAACAACGTATTGCAGCTTCTTGTAAAAATATGTTCAATATGATTGAGATAGTTAAAAATGAACAAGAAGATATTTCAAAATTGATTTCTATCACAAAATCAAAAATACTCGACCTTGCCATCCGTGGCAAACTTGTACCACAAGACCCTAATGATGAACCGGCTTCAGTTCTTCTAGATCGTATACAATCAGAGAAAGAAGAACTTATCAAAGCAGGTAAAATCAAGCGTGATAAGAAAGAATCTGTCATCTTCAAAGGTGAGGATAACTCTTATTATGAGAAGATAGGTGATAAGATTCGTTGTATTGATGCTGAAATTCCCTTTGACCTGCCTGAGTTGTGGACTTTTGCAAGGCTCAAACACATTGGTGGAATCGTCGGCGGTGGAACGCCCAAAACCAATATTGGTAAATATTGGGATGGAAATATTCCTTGGTTGACCCCTGCTGATCTCAGTGGTTATGATAGTATGTATATTTCTACCGGTTCAAGAACCATCACTGATTTCGGCTTGAAATCATCATCTGCTCAAATGCTTCCTGCAAATTCGATTTTATATTCAAGCCGTGCACCGATAGGTTATACTGCAATCGCAACAAATCCTGTTTGCACCAATCAAGGATTTAAGTCTGTTGTCCCTTACGACTTTTCTATAAGTCCCTATTTATATTACAGTCTTAAGGCCAGAACTGACAATATAATTCAACGTGCGACCGGAACAACTTTCAAAGAAATTTCTGGTTCCGAAATGGCCGAAACAATAATTCCTATACCGCCATTAAATGAACAGTCCAAGATTGTTGAGAAGGTAACACAGTTGCAAGAAGTTATTTCATTAATAGAAAAAAGCCTCAACTGAGGCTCCAGACTGTAGACAAAGTCCACGACAAATGTCGTGGATTTTTCTCGTATTAAAG